>CALVCY010000121.1 GCA_944326175.1 uncultured Erysipelotrichaceae bacterium | reverse complement strand
AAATCTAACGAAATTGTGATCATTCATCCATTGCCATCTGCAATTTTTATGGTATCCTATATCTCGCTTAGCTAATAAGCCCACATATTCCGCTGCAGCGTTGTCAATCAGACTGCATGAGTATCAGATGGAATTGATTGAAAAGGAGAACATCATGAATTTGAATTTGGTTCGTGAGATCGGTAAAGCACAGTTGAGAACCGATCTACCACAGTTCGGTGCCGGTTGCACCGTGCGTGTGGATGTGCGCATCAAGGAAGGCGACAAATCCCGTATCCAGGCGTTTGAAGGTGTTGTTATCAAACGTCAAGGCAGTGGCATCGGCGAAACCTTCACGGTTCGCAAGATGAGCAATGGCGTCGGTGTGGAACGTACGTTCCCTTTGCATTCTCCGATCATTGACAAGATCACGGTCTTGCGTGTCGGTAAAGTGCGTCGTGCAAAACTGCATTACCTGCGTGGATTGAGCGGCAAGGCTGCCCGTATCAAGGAAGTCCGTCGGTAGTCATCCATTGAAGCGAAGAGTCAGTAACATGACTCTTTTTTTGAATTCAACAAACGATTAGAATGGTATCACCATGGAAAAAGAAAAAAAGAAGTTCAGTTTCATTGATGATGTGGTCAAACCCATCCTTTCTGCGCTGATATTGGCGTTTCTGGTCACCAATTTCGTACTGCGTTTTGTCGTGGTGGATGGGCATTCGATGGAGCCGACATTGCATGATCGTTCCTTTGGTATTTCCTGGATATTACCACTGTTTTTCGATGATCCGGATCGATTCGATATCGTCGTGATCCAAGACCATGGTGTTTACATGGTCAAGCGGGTGATCGGATTGCCTGGAGAAACGTTGGAATATGACCAGGGTGTATTGATGGTCGATGGTACGACCATTGAAGAAGATTTCATATCCGATGCCGTTAAATTGGAAACCGGCAGTTTTTCGATCACATTGAAAGAAGATGAATATTTTGTAATGGGCGATAACCGTGGTCATTCCACGGACTCACGCTATTACGGCCCATTCAAATCCTCCGCAATCAAAGGGGATGGGATTTGGATATTATGGGACAACGATTGATTTGATGGATTGTTTTGATCCAAAGAAAGGAGGATGATCATATGCATACTGAAAACATATCGATCCAATGGTTTCCTGGTCATATGACCAAAGCGAAACGGATGATGGAGACCATGCTGAAAAGTGTGGATATGGTCATTGAATGCCGGGATGCACGCGCACCAAGAGCCTGTGAAAACCCATTGTTGGCCCAATTGATTCAAAATAAACCGCATCTAGTGGTTTTGACCAAAGCTGATCTGGCAGATCCTACCTGTACCCGGATTTTATTGCAATCATTGAAAAATGATACGACACTCGTCATGGCGGTGGATTCGATCCATGCATTCAAACTGAATGCATTGGTGGATGCCTGTTTACAGTTGATGAAACCCAAGCATGAGCGGCAGAAAGCCCGTGGGATCAATCCCCGTGCCATTCGCGCGATGGTTTGTGGGATCCCTAATGTCGGAAAAAGCACATTGATCAATCATATGCGTAAAAAAAAGACGTTAACGGTCGAAAATCGACCGGGGGTCACCCGATCCTTAACATGGATCCATGTCCATCCCAAACTGGACTTATGTGATACACCAGGACTTTTATGGCCGCGATTCGATAATAAAGATGTGGCGATCACATTAGCACTGATCAATGCCGTCAAACAGGATGTCGTGGATAAGCGAGAATTGGCTATGGAAGCGATGCAACGATTGCAGAAATGGTATTTGCCATTATTAAGTGAGCGTTACTTCGGTTTTGATCCAAGTGACCCATTTGGATCGATCGCGCGTGTCAGTGGTTCGACCATTGATGGCAGTTATCAGATTTTATTGAATGATCTTAACAGTGCACGCCTTGGAAGGATCAGTTATGAAGGGCATCTGTGACAATACGGTCGAAAACGAATGCTGGGATCAATCGCGTTTATTGATCGGGATGGATGAAGCTGGAAGAGGACCATTGGCTGGACCGTTGGTCGTAGCCGGCGTGATTTTTCCGATTGGTTATAACAACCCGGACATCTATGATTCCAAAGCGTTGAGTGAAAAAAAACGCAATAACCTGTTTCGTATCATTTATCAAAACGCGTTATGTGTCGATGTACGCATCGTGTCTGTCGAAACCATCGATGCATTGGATATTTATCATGCGACGCAACGTACGATGGCGCAAATCCGTAATGCCCATATGGATGCGTTTGCTTTGACCGATGCGATGCCGTTGCCCATGTGTGATCATTATGTCCACATGATCAAGGCGGACCAAAAAAGTATTTCCGTAGCCGCTGCATCCATTGTTGCGAAGGTCATTCGTGATCATATGATGAATGGATATGACAAACTCTATCCGAATTATGGATTTGCACGGCATAAGGGCTATGGGACCAAGATGCATTTAGAAGCGATGGCGACTTATGGTCTAACACCGATCCATCGCAAAAGCTTTGCTCCTTGCAAAGCAATGATCCAACCATCCTTGTTTTGATCGTTTTTTGGCAGGCCTTTCCCTTTTTGTCTATTAAGGAGAGAGAGGTGAATGTCATGACACGAGAACAATTGATCGATTATGCGATTGCATATGGTGGCGAATGGAAACAGATCCGGGATGCGATCAATGCGCATCGAAGGGTCGCTCATCATGAGAATGTAGCGGCCATTACCATTCTTGATGATGATTATCCACGGGTATTGATGGGATTAAGGATGCCACCATTTGTTCTTTTTTACAAAGGTAAGCGAGATTTGATCCAAACCCGCATGATTGCGGTGGTTGGATCACGAAACGTGGATGAATATGGCAAAGAATGGACCAAACGCATCTGTGAATATCTGATGCCGACGTTTACGATCGTTTCCGGCATGGCCAAAGGTGTCGATGCATTGGCCGCGCAATCCATATTGCGCGATGGTTCAACCATTGCTATACTCGGTTGCGGTATCGATACCATATATCCCTTATGCAATGCCACTCTGTATCACAGTTTGGTCAAACATCATCTGATATTAAGTGAATATCCTGGTTCGTTATCCCCGGCAAAGTATCGTTTCCCCATGCGTAATCGCATCATTGCTGGCTTGTCTGAGTGTGTCATCGTCACTTCTGCCGCGATGAAAAGTGGCACGATGATCACGGTCAATGCTGCATTGGACATGGGCAAAGACGTCTATTGCTTGCCATACCCATTGGATCATCCGTCTGGCATCGGATGCAATTATTTGATCAATAGCGGTGCCTATTGTCTTTATGATCTGAACATACTGCCGCATTAGGAGGAATTATGTCACATTTAGTCATTGTCGAATCGCCTAGTAAAAGCAAGACGATCCAGAAATATCTAGGTAACGATTATACTGTCGTTTCCAGTAAAGGGCATGTCCGTGATCTAGCCATCAAAGGCAAAGGTGGACTTGGCGTCGATGTGGAAAACGACTTCAAACCCACCTATGAAATCAGCAAAGATAAAAAAGATACAGTCAAGGAATTGAAAGCATTGGCGAAACAATGCGATGATGTCTATCTGGCGACCGACCCGGATCGCGAAGGTGAGGCCATCAGCTGGCATCTGGCGGATGAATTAGGGTTGAACATCCACGATAAAAACCGTATCGAATTCCACGAAGTTACCGAACATGCGGTCAAGAGTGCCTTGCAACACCCACGTACCATTGACATAGATCTGGTGAAAAGCCAGGAAACTCGACGTATCCTCGATCGCATCATCGGATTCCGCCTTTCGAAATTGCTCAACAATAAGATCAAGAGTAAATCGGCTGGACGTGTCCAATCGGTTGCATTGAAATTGATCGTGGACCGTGAAAAAGAAATCCAGGCTTTCGTTCCGGAAGAATATTGGGATATCAAGGCACAGTTTTTTAAAGATGGAATCGATTTTGAAGCGGAATTATCGACTCACGAAGAAA
>CALVCY010000120.1 GCA_944326175.1 uncultured Erysipelotrichaceae bacterium | reverse complement strand
CATTGGTTCAACCACCGATATCATTGGTTTATTTGCCATAGCTGACCCCATCAAAGCAACCAGTGCCAATGCCATTTATCAGTTAAAACAAATGGGTGTGGAAGTCATCATGCTGACCGGCGATAATGTCAAAACCGCCACTGCCATCCAACGTCAAGTTGGTTGTGACAGTGTGATCGCTGAAGTATTGCCGGCCGATAAAGAAAACGTGATTGCCGCTAGACAACAGCAAGGCAAAGTCGTCGCGATGGTTGGTGATGGCATCAACGATGCGCCGGCATTAGCCAAGGCGGATGTGGGTATTGCCATCGGCGCCGGAACGGATGTGGCCATCGAAAGTGCGGATGTGGTATTGATGCATTCGGATTTGCTGGATGTGGTCAAAGCCATCCAATTATCCAAAGCTGTGATCCGTAATATCAAACAAAACCTGTTCTGGGCATTCTTCTATAATTCCATCGGTATCCCGGTCGCAGCTGGATTGTTCTATCTTTCCTTCGGATTGAAGCTCAATCCGATGATCGGTGCCGCAGCGATGAGTTTTTCCAGCGTATTCGTGGTGACCAACGCCTTACGTTTGCGCTTTTTCAAACCGGATCTTAAACCCTATGATCCAACCAAAATATCGATTGGTTCAACCAATGCAGTGATACTTGAACATCAAACCAAAAAGGAGGCGAGTCAAACCATGGTCAAAACATTCAATGTAACCGGCATGATGTGTCCAAATTGTGTCAAACACGTCACCAAAGCCCTGCAAGGGGTCGATGGTGTCAGTGCAGTTTCCGTCAGTTTGGAAACCAATCAAGCCACCGTTACCTGCAATGATACCGTTATGGATCAGACATTGATCGATGCCATCGTCGATGCGGGTTACCAAGCTAACGTTGCTTGATCATTTGATGGTTCAAACCATGTAAAAACATCGCATGAAAACATGCGATGTTTTTACATTCCCTCAATATTGAAACAATCAATGCGTTGTATAATAACGACCATAGGGGAAATTTTATGGAATATCATTTAGTCGTGGCGGACATTGACGGTACATTGGTCGATGACAACCGCCGGTTTACTGATTTTACCAAAAAAGCTATCGATGCTTTGCGTGAAAAAGGCATCTGGTTCGGCTTAGCTTCCGGTCGACCAGTTGATGAATTACGTCGCCTGGAAAAAACATGGGGATTCGAAAAACCGTTTGAGATCCAGATCGGGATGAATGGCGCCGAATTGTGGGATGGTTTGTACCAGCAAGAATACAAAGCGTTCCAACTTTCACCCAAAACCATCAAAGAGATCTTTGATTATATGAAACCATTTCCGGATGCCCGGCCATCCATGTATCTCAATGGTGAGATCATGACGGATCGCTATACCGATATTATCGAACGCAGTGGCAAACGCGCGCATAAAGGGATCCACTTAGTCAAAAGTTATGATGAATTCTGGGCACAACCCAATGCAAAAGCCATGTTTCGGGTCAGCGAAGAACTGATGAAAAAAGTCGAAGCGTATATCGAAGCCAATCCACGCGATGACTTCAAAGGTTTCAAGACCCAATCGACCATGATGGAGTTTGCTGATCCACATACTTCCAAAGCGTATTCTTTGACGAAATTTGCCCAGATCCATCATATGGATATGGCCAGTATCATGACATTCGGTGATATGACCAATGATATCGATATGCTTAAAGCCGCAGGCTTTGGCGTATGCATGGCCAATGGGAGTGATGATACCAAAGCCGTTGCAAAAGATATTACACGATATACCAACAATGAAGATGGATTTGCCCATTACATCATTGAGCACTTTCATTTGACTGTCAAATGACATCCCACATGCTGTTTCCTTATGCATGAATACACAATTGATACTGAATTATACACAATGTTGTGTAGAATTATTATTGTAAGAGGATTATTATGATCGATACGTTGATCTTCGATATGGGCAATGTGATTGCTCATTATCATCCAGATGCAGTAATCAGAGCAATCTGTGATGATCCAAAAAAGATCCAATGGGTATGCCAACATCTACTTGAAAATCCGATTTGGGATGATTTTGATCAAGGCATCATTGAAGATGACGCATTGATCCAAACCGTGTTGGATCAATGCGATGATATAACCATGCGCCCATTGGTCGAATATTGTGTGACTAAATGGCAATATCATAATTTCTCCATCAATGATGATATACTGCCATTGATCGACTATGGGTTAAATCATCACATGGAACTAGTATTGCTTTCAAATGCTCCATGGCGAATCCATGAAGTTGTCGATCAAGTGATTCCTCATGTGGATCGTTTCAAAACAGTCATCTTTTCCTGTGATATCAAGCTATCCAAACCAGATCCTAAAATCTTTGAATATGCTGTGAATCATTTGAGTAAAATGCCCACATCCTGTTTATTCATTGACGATCGTAAATGTAATTGCGAAAGTGCACATGCATGCGGGTTTTATACGTGGGAATATCACGATCACGATGGCAGGGCAATTATCGACTGGTTAGACCAGGTTCGTGAACAAGAAATCTAATTCTTGTCCAAGGATAGCTGTGAATCAAAATGAAAGGGTAGTTGCGTTTCAGAGAAACTGATCGGCTTTTGCGTAAGGACGGGTGGCGGCAAATTGATTCCACAGGGAGTCATCGGTAGTACAAGCATCCTTACAAAGCGGGAAAGGTTACGGTACCATATCATTCATCTAGAGCATTCCCAAAATGATTGATATCATCAATTTTGAAGCAAGCCGGTATTTCTAAGAACAATTAACGCATCGTGGGGTTATGAATAATGTATTATATCCAGCAGTATTTGTTCGAGATCCTGAAAACGATTCGGTTTTCTCGGTATATTTTCCTGATTTACCAGGTGCATTGACCTACGGCGATACGTTGGCTGATGCGATTTTGATGGCACAGGATTGTGCAGGATCGTGGTTATTTGACGAATTGGAACTTGGACATACTTTCCCGAAAGCTTCCAAAGTTGATAATTTGTTCAATATATCGCTGTGAATATGGATGAATTCGTTCGAAAACATACTCAACGCGTGGTGCGTAAAAATGTAAGTATACCGGCGTGGTTGAATACATTCGGTGAACGGAACAATATTAATTTTTCAGAAGTCTTGACCCGTGGTTTGGAAAACATATTTCAGCAAGCCAAAGGAAACATAGCGGAGTGATCCGCTTTTTTATCATTTGACGATGCTTTGACCTTTGTTTTTGATATGGTAGATACGAGGATTCTATGATTTATACAGTAACGTTTGCACCGGCAATGGACTATTATATGCACGTGGATGATTTCGATGGTTCGACCAGTATTCATCGTGCCCGATCCACAAAACGGATCGTGGGTGGTAAAGGTATCAATGTATCCAAAATGCTTTCCACACTGGGTATTCCCAATACAGCCATTGTTTTTTGTGGTGGGACAATAGGAAAATGGATCATTGAACAATTGGATCAACTGGATCATCTTGATGTCATCCCATTTGAAATAAACGGTGAGAGTCGGATCAATGTCAAGATCCGTGGACTAGATGAATATGATATCAATGCCAGTGGATCGTTGATCGATTCCGATATGTTGCAATCCTTACTTGGATGGTTTGACCAAAATATTCTACCGAATGATGTAGTGGTGTTCAGTGGCGCATTGAGCAATGGTATGACCATGCAATGGCTGATACGATATAGCCATTGCATCCATGATCATCATGGGAAGGTGGTTTTGGATATTGCAACACTTACTTTAATGGATCTAAAGGAAATCAAAGCTGATCTGGTCAAACCCAATGAGGAAGAATTACAGCAATGGTTCGACCATCGAGATCATGATCATTTTTCGATGATATCCGAAGTATTGGATACCGGTACCACAGCGGTATTACTATCCTTAGGTCATGAAGGTGGGATTTATAAAGATGGTCAAAACCATACTTATCAGATCGTTCAACCTGCTTTATCTCATCCGATCGATACCACTGCCTGCGGGGATGCCGTGCTTGCTGGCTTTTTAGCCGCTGAGCATCGTCATCTTTCATTGAAAGATTCCCTGATCCAAGCTTTTGCTTGTGGTTTAGCCAGTGCATCCGTGATCGGTTTAGCTGATGCAGAATCGATTGAATCCGTCAAACCAACGATCGGTATTGTAGAAATGGTATGATTCGTCTTGTCTGGATTGCTGGACAATGACAAATGGTGTGTGAAATACTTCAAAGTCGTATATCGAAATTTCTTTCTATACAAATGTGTTTTGCATGATTCCGGATTATT
>CALVCY010000119.1 GCA_944326175.1 uncultured Erysipelotrichaceae bacterium | reverse complement strand
ATATTGGTCGAGCCCATGGCTTCAAAGGAAACAATCACATCATCCTGGATATCTTCTAAACAGCGGGCAATATCATAGTTGGTGATGGTAATGACCACGGTTGCACTGGTATTGGAAGGATCGATATCAACGGAATCGATGGTGTAATCAAAGGATTGGATATATGGGACCAGTGTTTCATAAAACTCTTTCAATCCGTCGCTCATATAAGACGTATCAGGTAAAAAATTATCATCAGACAAAATATAATCTTCCAATTTAGAATCCGTTACGGCGTTGAATGCCCAGCTATCTTTGGATGCAATGGCATCCAAAGCGCTAGAGACAGCGCTTTGGGGGGTGTTGGGGTGGATGGAACATCCAAATAATAGGATGGTCAAACCAAAGAATATCCATGTTTTTTTCATGATCGCATTCCAGTTTAATCAATTGTGGGATAAATGCCAAGAACCAGGATGGTTGAACCATAGATAAATCTGGATAACAATGCTATCATAATTGCCGTTATGACATATGCAACCATCAATGGGATCCATTCATACTATACGATCCAGGGTCAAGGTGATCCGATCATCCTTTTGCATGGTTGGGGCCAAAATACGACCATGATGCAATTCATTGCGGATCATTTAAGCAATCGTTACATTGTGGTGAATCTGGATTTTCCCGGATTTGGGAACAGTGATGAACCACCACTCGCTTATAGTGTGGATGATTATGCCGATTGGTTGAAAGGACTGTTGGATCATCTTGGTTTGACCACTCCCATCTTGATCGGCCATTCATTCGGTTGTCGGGTGGCTTTGGTTTATGCCAGTAAGTGGCCAGTGAAGAAAATGGTATTGACTGGTGCAGCGGGGATCCGTGAAAAACAATCCCTTATGGTCCAAACCAAAACCAAGCTCTATAAAATCGGCAAGAAAGTTGCGCCCAAACTAGCCGCCAACTATGCGAAGAAAGCCGGCAGCAGTGATTATCAGAACACATCCGGTGTGATGCGGGGAACATTTGTCAAAGTGGTCAACCAGGATCTTAAACCATTATTACCATCGATCGATGTGGAAACATTGTTGGTCTTTGGGGACCAGGATGATCAAACACCGTTATGGATGGGGAAAATGATGGAACAATTGATGCCCAATGCCGGCTTAGCGGTATTTCAGGGTCAAGGCCATTATGCTTACTTTATTGAAGGTGCACGTTTTTTAAGGGTGTTGGATGCATTTTTATAGATGGTCCAACCATCGATACAGGAGGGTAACATGATCGATCATATACGATTGATGGCTTTTATCGGATTATATGGTGTATGGGTATTCATCCTGTGGGGACATATGTTGCATATGTTTCAGCAAAACCGGTATGAATGCTTACGATTGATCAAGTGGATGGGGTCGGTATGGACGTCATTTTTACCGATGGTTATAACCACGGTGATATCGGTATCCATGGCTTTTTGGATCAGCCATCATTTAGATGTCAAAACGGCCAATATTGCGACCATCTGGTTTTATGTGGTGGTATTGATCATTTATACAGTGGTTCAATCCAGAAAAACATTGATCAAACCATTGGTATATACGTGGAGAGTCAAACGGCAGATGGTGGTTTTGACCATCTTGAATCTGCTCGTTATCTTGACTTTATTTTATTTCCTTCCCAGCTATTGGATGTATTTATTGGCCGTGTCCTGGCCACTTCAATGGGTATTGTTATTCGTGATGGCTTTGATCACTGCACCGATCGAAGCGTTGGTGCGTTATCGGTTCAAAACCAATGCGAAAAACTTATTGGAAACGATGCACCCGACCGTGATCGGGATCACCGGTAGCTTTGGTAAAACCAGTGCTAAAACCATCTTACAAGATGTATTGAGTACCAAGTTCATCTCATTGATGACCCCTGGTTCCTTCAATACCCCCATGGGCATCACCCGTACCATCCGGGAACAATTGAAACCGTATCATGAGATCTTCATCTGTGAAATGGGAGCTGACCATGTCGGTGATATCCAGGAATTGATGAATTTTGTCCATCCCAGGTATGGTCTGGTCACCTCCATCGGTGAACAGCATCTCAATACTTTTCACTCATTGGATAATATCATCAAAGAAAAGATGAAAGAAATCGAAATGTTACCGAAAGATGGTGTCGGTTTTTTGAATCTGGACAATGAATATATCCGTGGTTATACCATTAAAAATACGGTCAAGACCATTTCCTTTGCCATTGATTATCCCGCCGATTATCAAGCAATCAATATCACGTATTCACCCGATGGCGCCAAATTCGAAATCGTTTATGACGGATTAGCATATCCGTTTGAAACGCGTTTATTGGGTAAAAACAACGTTTCCAATATCTTAGCTGCGGTCGCGATCGCTCGAGAATTAGGTGTGGAATGGCAGGATGTGATCAAAGCAGTCAAACAAGTCAATCCAGTGGAACATCGCCTTCAAAAGCGGATCATCAATGGTTTTACGTTTATTGATAATGCGTTCAATTCCAACCCGGTCGGTGCGGCCACATCGTTGGACGTGATGAGCCAAATGCCGGGTCGTCGTGTGATCGTCACACCGGGATTGATCGATCTTGGTAGCAAACAGTATCAGTACAATCATGATTTTGGTTTGGCCATGAAAGATAAAGTGGATGATGTGATCTTGGTCGGCAAACAACAAACCACCCCGATCCATGATGGATTGAAGGAAGGTGGTTTTGATATGGATCATGTATTGGTCGTGGATTCAGTCAAAGAAGCCTTTGCTTACGTTTACAGTCATTTTACTGGCAATGATACGATCCTTTTGGAAAATGACTTGCCGGATGCGTTTAGTCGCTAAAACATCTAGACTTGGTATTAAGTGCGTTTTGCTGAATCTCAATTTATTTTTCGTTGATACGACACGCTAATCTTTTCATTGGTCATGGTTGTTGTGTATCGACAAAAATCTATTTTAGAAAACAAGGAAGTTTTTTAAGGAAACTTCCTTGTTTGTCTAGTTGAGGATATGAACAACACAGCATTTTCTATATGCGAAGGTGATGGTTTGTTATGAATTGGTTGAAGGATTTCTTTTCCTATTGTTTATTACTTGTTTGTGTATCGTTTGTCGGATTTTTATCTGGCAACTGATATGTAATGGTTCGATCACTGACCTCGATGTGGTGTTTCTTTAGGTAATAATTGATCCACGTTGAGGATTGGGTATAGATCACTGCAGTGATCGGAACCCCTAACAGCATGCCGATAAAACCAAACAGGGCCCCGAATACGAAGATGCTTAATAATACCCACACCGGTGGTAAACCGACTTTGACGCCGACCACTCGTGGATAGATCAAATTGTTTTCCACTTGTTGCAACACCTGATAGAACACCATGAACCATACGGCATCCAAGATCGGTCGGCTGGTCAATACCACGATCCCGCCGAAAAACATACCCAAGGTGGGCCCAAACATTGGGATCAAGCACAATACCGCGACCACAACGGATATGAGCATGGCCATCGGGAAATGGAAGATGGTCATACCAATGTAGCAGATGCAACCAAAGATGATCCCTTCGGTGACTTGTCCAGTGACAAAGTCACGGAAGGTTTCATTGGTGTCCCGGAATACGGCATCCAAGAAGATAGCGGTATCTTCGGTAAAGACCAATGCCAATACTTTTTTCATCTGGCGGACAAATTTTTCCTTGTCGGCCAAAAGATACAGGGATAAAAGAAATCCCATGAAGGCATTGAAAAATTCACTGGCAAAATCGACGATACTTTGGATCAACGATTGACTGCTGGTAACGGCCATTTCTCCTAACTGCTCCAGGATCTTTTCATAGGAAAAACCATTCTGGGCCAGCCAGTTGAGGATCACCTGCGTGTCCCGTTGAGGATCAAATGGTTCCAGATGGAAGAAATCCAAAACGGTATTGATGTTGTTGAAGAAGTTGGTGATCAATGTCGCGATGTTGTTGATGATGGAAACCAAAGATGTGATGGTTTGTGGAATGATGATGGAAAACAATATCGCGATGGCCAAGATGAAAATGATCGTGGTGATCGTCAATGTAAAGGCACGTTTATGTTTGAGGATAAACGAAGGAATGTGTTGATGGTGTTTTTCCATCGTGTCTTCCATCGCTTTTAATGGAAGATTCATCACATAGGCGATACCGATCGCCCACCATAAGGCGGAAAGGCTTTTGATGATGGTTTGGACCATGGGCAAACCAGTGTTATACAAAAATAGACAGATAAAAACCACAAAGGCAATGAAAACGACGACCAAACATGGTTTTTTCACCGTTTTAAATTCACGTAAGATTCGATCCATGCTTTTATTATACGTCTTTATGGATACGGTTTCATCTTTTATACCTTGATCTGACCAAGAAAAGAATGGTCAAAACCATAAGTTAGAATATTCAAATGGTTATTGACATCTAACTTTGATGAGAATAAACTAACTTCAGTCAGAGTTAAAGCACTCTAACTGAAAGGAGGGCTATGATGCCGTTAACATTTGCAGGATTGAATGAGGATCACATCATCCAATCGATCAGTGGAAATTCAGAAACGAAACGATTCTTGGAAAAACTTGGTTTTATCAATGGGGCCAAGGTATCCGTGGTTTCATCCATCAACGGGAATGTGATCGTCAATATCAAAGATTCTCGCATTGCCATCGATGCACAGATGGCACGGCATATCATGGTCTAGGAAGGGGAAATCATGAAATTAAATGAAGCGGCGATCGGCAGTACGGTCAAGGTAGTAACGATCGATGGTGATGGGGCGTACAAGCGACGCATCATGGATATGGGTCTGACCAAAGGCACCTCACTGTTTATCCGTAAAGTGGCGCCATTGGGAGATCCGGTGGAGTTGACGGTACGCGGATATGAATTATCACTACGTAAGGCAGATGCTGCCTGCGTCAATGTCGAACTTGTCAAATAAGTAAAAGGGAGTAGAACATATGGCAATCAAAATCGCATTGGCCGGAAATCCAAACTGTGGTAAAACCACGATGTTTAATGCATTGACCGGTGCCAACCAATATGTTGGTAACTGGCCCGGTGTCACTGTCGAAAAGAAGGAAGGCCGGTATAAAAAAGGAAATGGGCAAGAAGTGATCGTCACGGACTTGCCCGGTATTTATTCATTATCCCCATATACACTTGAAGAAGTGGTATCTCGAAAGTATTTATTGGAAGAGGATGTGGATGTCATCATCGATTTGGTGGATGCCACCAATATCGAACGAAATCTGTATTTGACCACGCAATTGGTAGAAACTGGTATCCCAGTGGTGGTGGCACTGAATATGGCGGATTTGATGAAAAAACGCAAGATCAGTGTGGATATCCAGGCATTAAGTAAACGATTGAATGTGAAAGTGGTTGAAACCAGTGCATTAAAAGGTACAGGTTTGAAAGAATTGATGGATGTGGCCATTGATACCGCTAACGCGCATCGATCGCTCAAACCACAACCGATCTTTGAAGCAAAGGTGGAAAAAGCGATCACTGATGTCATGGATCATTTGAGTGTGGATGATACCAAAAAAAGATGGTATGCCATTAAATATCTTGAAAATGATACCGAAGTGATCAAAAACCATCCATTGGATGGTTCGACCATGGAAATCATCCATGCATGTCAGGATTCATTAAATCAATCTTATGATATGGATATGGAAAGTCTGTTTACTGATCAACGCTATGGTTACATCACAGACGTTGTCTCATCCTGTGTCAAAAAAAGAAATGGTGAACTCACCATCTCCGATAAGATCGATAAGATCGTGACCAACCGTATCTTAGGTATCCCGATTTTCTTGATCGTGATGTTTGTGGTCTATTATCTTGCCATCGGTACGGTAGGGACCATGATGACCGATTGGACCAATGATGTCTTGGTCGTATCCATCCAAGAAGCCGTGAGCGGATGGTTAACGGCCATGGGAACCAGTGATATCCTCATTTCTGCTGTGGTCGATGGGATCATCGGTGGTTTAGGTGCCGTTTTAGGTTTCTTGCCTCAGATGGCTGTCTTGTTCCTATTATTAAGTATTCTTGAAGATTGTGGGTATATGGTGCGTATCGCATTCGTTATGGACCGTGTATTCCGTCATTTTGGTCTAAGTGGAAAATCGTTTATTCCATTAATGATCTCCAGTGGTTGTGGTATTCCAGGTATCATGGCGAGTCGTACCATCGAGCAGGACAATGATCGTCGCTTGACGATCATGACCGCCACCTTTGTGCCTTGTAGTGCCAAATTGCCAGTCATTGCCTTGATGGGTGGTGTGATGACGGGTTATATCAGTGGTTCCTGGAACTTAGCAGGTATTTTGACCCCGATCATGTATTTTGTCGGGATCATTGCGGTAATGGTGGCCGCCATCATTTTGAAAAAGACCAAACCCTTCAGTGGCAAACCGGCACCATTTGTCATGGAGTTGCCACAATATCATATCCCTGGTGTTAAAACCGTATTGATGCACGTGTGGGAAAGATTAAAAGGCTTTATCATCAAAGCCGGTACGATCCTATTCTTAGCTTGCGTAGTGATGTGGTTTCTGGGTGGATTTGGATTCGTGGATGGATCATTCGGTATGGTCGAATCCCCCAATGATTCATTATTGGCCTTGATCGGTGGATTCATTGCACCGTTGTTTGCCCCACTTGGTTTTGGTACATGGCAACCGGTAGCGGCATCATTGAGTGGCTTTACCGCCAAGGAAGCTATTGTCAGTACCATGGGTGTCCTTGCTAATGTGGCAGAGGATCTTTCTGAAGATCCGGTTACCGTGGCCCAGGCTGTAGCAGGATGGTTCCCATCCATGGCGGCAGGATTTAGCTTCTTATTGTTCAACTTGTTGGATTCACCATGCTTGGCCGCCATTGCCACCATGGCACAACAACTGCAAGATCGTAAATGGTTCTGGTTTGCGATCATCTTCCAAAATGTGTTTGCCTATGTGATTTGTTTGATCGTTTATCAGATCTGGAATCTGATCAGTGGTGGTGCATTTGGATTATGGAGTGGTGTGGCCATTGTCTTATTGATCGGATTGATCTATCTGTTATTCAGAAAGAATCCGTATGGTTCGACCACAGAAAGCAAACGAAGCGTCTCAGCTGCAAGCGTTTAAGCATTGATTTAGAATAAAGAAAAGGAGGAAAAGATATGTCGGATGGTTTGATCATCATTGTCCTGGTGATTTGGTTACTTATCGTGATCAGGTATCTGTTCAAACGTAAGAAGAGTGGCTGCGGCATCAGTTGTGTGGGTTGCTCGAGTGCCAATACTTGCGCATCGGCCGCTACACTTGTGCAACGATATCGCAAAGACCATCCCCGTATCGTTTCCGATAAATCGTGATTTATGGGAAATTCGAGTCTTTCGATTGCTTCGTTTGGCAGCATGATCACCGTAGTGATCGTGGTTTATATCATCGCGATGGTGGTTTATACACTGGTGGAAAGGATCAGAAATAAGAAAGGATGATTTGAAATGGTCGATATCATTGTCATTGTAGTGATCGCGATCATCATGGCGTTTGCGTTAAAAGGCACGATCAAGCATTTTAAGGGCGAAGGTGCGTGTTGCGGTGGTGGTCATCATGAGTTGAAGATCGAAGCGAAACCATTGGATCATGTGGTCGATACCCTTACCTTGAAGGTGGA
>CALVCY010000118.1 GCA_944326175.1 uncultured Erysipelotrichaceae bacterium | reverse complement strand
GCCAATACCGGGATCCCACTGGCCATCAGCATAAAAGATAATCCGATCGTTTTCAGCAATACGGTTTTACCTGCCGTATTGGCACCGGTGATCAAGATCACGCGCTTTTCATCTAAACATTCAATGGTATTGGCCACTGCTTTTTTCGGATCAAGCAAAGGATGACGTACCCGAACCAATGCATAACCACGTTTTTCTTCCATCAACTCCGGCACACAACCGCCATTGGCGATTCCCCAACGTGCTTTAGCAAAGATGCTATCGATAATGGCCATCGTTTCCATATTGGCGCTCAAACTGTCTTTATGGTTGAGGACCAATAAGGACACGTCGCTTAACAAGCGATGGATTTCCTGGTCGATCCCATCCTGGATATTGACCAATTCATTGTTATAACGGACAAAACTTTCTGGTTCGATGTATACCGCTGCTCCGGATGCGGAAGTGCCGTGTTGAAAACCACGGAATTTATTTTTGTCAGAGTTGATCACCAATACACAAAGCCGACCATCACGCAACGTGGTGAAATGTTCTTGCAAACTGGCTGTATTGGTATCCAGAAATGATTTGACCATTCGATCAAATCGGTTTTTGACGATATCGTATTGGCTGTATAACTCGCTTAATAACGGTGATGCATCGCTGCGGATCTCACCAGTATCATCGATGATTTTCATCAATGCCGCGATAAAAGATGGTTCGACCACCAATGTATCGATCAAATCATCCAATGCATCGGTTTCGACTTGATCATGATTGGCAAAACTTTTACGCAATGCCACGATCGAGCGAGATACTTTCAATATCTTGAGCAATTGGATCGGGGTCAAAACATATCCTTTGGATACTTGTGATAGTTCATGGGTGATATCGATGGATTGGATCAGATCGATATCCAAACCTTGGTTCAACCATTGCATGGCTTGATTCAAACGCGTCAAATCCCGTTTGATGATCAAACGGGAATAAACGGGTTGGGTGGATGTGATCATGGTTTTACCAAGATCGGTTTGGCCATAAGTTGAAATGGAATTGAGAATGGTTAAAAATTCATGGGTTTGATCCATGAAGGGACCTCCTTGGTTGAACGATTAATGGATAAAATCGGATAGATTATTGATCAATGTATCCAATTGAGATGCGGATAATTGGCTAAAATCGGTCAAACCGGTGGCTAATGCGTTCAATGTTTCACTGATATCCAAAGATTGATCGATGAATGTGAAAGTGGTACGAGATAGTTGGACCAATGGTTCGATCAATGATTGCTGACGGATCTGCACCCCATTGGTAATGAATGGTAAAGACAATACATAACCCATGATCAAGATCATGATCATGGCTTTGATCATACCAAACAATGCACCGGCATATCCATTGATGGTCTTGACCACTGGGATCTTATCGATCCCTTTGAAGAGTTTACGTAAAAAATGAAGGATGATCCGTAACACGATGGAAATGATGATGAACCATAAGATCCAGTTGATGAAATAATTGATCACCATGGTGATCATCTCATTGAAGATCTCATTGGAGACGATGGTGATCCCATGGGTGACACTATCGGGAACAATGGCTAGATCAACAGCTAATGTGCCTGAACACAAATACGCGATATAAAGACTGATCAATAAAGAAAACAGATCATAGATAGACAATACCAGTCCATCTTTGAATCCTTTGATCACACAGAAGACGATCATCACCAACGCAATGATGGTGACCACGATCGAAAAATATGAAGGTAAGGTAAACATGCAGGACTCCTTTGTTCTTTTCAAACAAGCAGTACTATTTTACATGATTCAACCGCAATATAAAGGTTCACTTTGTGCTAGACTCTAGTGCATGAGCAATGTAATTTCCGTCCAATGGAACGATCAAAAGATAAACCAATTATCCACCATCACGGATCTCATGGTATTGCCATCCCCCAATCCGTATATCAAAACCTTGTATAAAGGGGATGGCATCACCATTTCGGTCTATACCTCCAACAAGGTGGTTTTTCAAAGCAATCGGTTAGTGCAATGGATGGATGATCATCCATCCATTAAAGCGTTGGTTCAACCCCAAGATGCTATGATGCAATCCATTTATCCTCAAGCTGGCAGTGATGAAGTGGGCACGGGTGATGTTTTTGGTCCAGTCGTGGTCAGTGCGGTTTATGTGGATAAGACCATGGCGGATCAATTGAAGCCTTATCATATCGATGATTCCAAATTGATGGATGATTCGACCATCGTTACAGTGGTTCCAACCATCATGAAGATCTGCCCCTATGCGGTCTTGGTATTGGATAATGTTAAATACAACCAGATGCACCAAAAATATAATCTAAATGCTTTGAAAGCCATATTGCATAACCATGCTTATGTTAAATTGAAGGAAAAGATCGATCGATTACCAGATCTGTGTGTGGTGGATCAATTCACCCCCAAGACCAGTTACTATCGGTATTTGGATGGTCAAACCAACATCATTCATGGGTTGACCTTCAAAACTAAAGCCGAACATCAATATCTTTCCGTTGCCTGTGCGTCCTTGATCGCCCGATTTACCTTTTTAAAAGCCATGGATCAGTTGAGTGAACAGATCGGTATCCCTTTGCATAAAGGTGCGGGGAAAGCCGTGGATGAAGATATCACTAAAATCATCGATCAACATGGTTCGACCATGCTTTACCATGTGGCCAAACTTCATTTTTCCAATATTGAGAAGGTGATCCATCATGCGTAAAAAAGATTGGAAACTATTATTGGTTTTTGCACTGATATCCATGGTGTATGCAGGTTGTGGTCTCGTATTGGATGATATGGGCGTACCCCTAAGATTAAAGTGGTTGTATTGGAATCTGATCCTTTCCTTTTTACCTTTGGTCTTTTCCATTCCAGTTGCGCTTGGTTTTTCCAGTAAAAAATGGTACTGGATCATCCTGGTTTTACCATTCCTTCTGTTATGGTTACTCTTTTTACCCAACAGCACCTATATGATCACCGATCTGATCCATTTGGACAGTTCCACCATCGTCAATTGGAATTATACTTACAATACGGATCTGAAAGCCTGGCTGGCATTGATCTATATCGCAGCGGGCATCGTATTGGGTGTGGTCAGTGGTTTGGTTTCGACACAATGGATCTATCGCAATACCCCATTGATATCCCATTCGATTCTGAAATACATGGTCATGCTCATCCTTTCCTTATTGGTGGGATATGGTGTTTATATCGGACGCTTTTTACGGTTCAACAGCTGGGACATATTGCATCCGCGCACTTTATTGAAAGCACTGTACCATGATCTGGACAAGTTTGCTGTGATCTTCTCCTTTGTCATTGCCGTTTTCTTCTTCTGTGCTTATTGGATCTATCAAAAAGTGGAAGAAGGCAATGAGTTGAAAGCCAAGATGAAAAAGGACACTTCGAACTAATACGAAGTGTCTTTTTTACATGGTTTGACCATTTTATTCCTGGATCAATTGCCACATGATCTTACCACAAGTCAAGGCATCGGCATACGCACGATGTGCATGTGGATTGATGATGTGATAATGATTCGCGACCGTATTGAGTTTGTAATCCGGTAAGTTCAAAAATTTTCTGGAAACGGATAAGGTATCGACATAATTCAATTCACTTTCATATCCAGCACGTTGCATGGTCTGAGCCAAAAAACTCATATCGAATTTAGCATTATGGGCCACGAATATCATGGTCGGATCATCCATCCAATGCATCTGATCATTCCATTGTTTCAACATGGTCGAACCATCGGGTGCATCTTGAACCATCGCATCATTGATACCATGGATCGCGATCACACTATCCGGAATCGTACATCCTGGATTGACCAATGTCGTAAATTCTTCTTTGATTTGGCCATTTTCGAATAATACAGCACTCAATTCCACGATGCGATCATCAAAACAACTCAATCCGGTGGTTTCCACATCGAATGCGATGTAACGGATAGGATCTAAGCGTTTCAGATCAAAGATAGTTTGGCGGTAATAGCGCACCGAATAAGTGGGTCGTTTGGTATAACCATATCCATATCCCATGGCTCAATTGCCTCCTTTTTTGTTTTTTGCAATGGCTTTATCTCGTGCCTTTCGCAAAAGTGGCAATCCTTTTTCAAAAAGGATATTGCTCCATTTACATGCCATGACGAATTCACCGATATAGACATTGATGGTGGGATTGAATGCACTTTTAAACGTGAACAAACCATCATCCAATGTGCCTTCCACACCACCGAAATTAAACCATGAACACCCCTGTTCTTTGGCCCAAAGCAATGCATGATAACGCAACGCATATGCTGGATGGTATTTTCGAAAATCATCATTCAGACCAGAATAGAGCAATTCACAGTTTTTCCCATCACTGACCAATAATAAACCCGCCACATCGATGGTTGGACCATATTGGGATTTCAATGCTTTGGTTTCTTCGATCTCCTTGACGATCCGATCGATCTGATTTTCCCATTGTTTGCTTTTCTTGGGAGCACTTTGTCGATACAGTTCGAGTTTGCTTTCGTATTGCACTTTTAATTCATTGAGATGATCGATGGTCGTATCACAATCCAATGTCGCCATCAAAATGGTACTGGAGGGATATTCATTCAATAACGTCTTGAAATAGTCCGCATTGCGTAATGCAATACCTTTCCGTTTTTCGGTATAAGCGACCATAGCATAAAAGCGTTCACTATCTTTACAAGAAGAAATGGTCAAACCATGACCATCATAATGATGGATCTTCTCTTTTGTTTTCTTGGGTAAAACCATTTCCAGATCCTGGTTTAGATCAAATGCTAGATTATAGCGGGGCAATGTCGTTGCTTCGATATCCTTGGTAAAACCACGGAAATGGATGTGATGATCATCCAGGATCGTATCCAATAATGCAGATGCATCGAATGCATCCGCATTCCCTTTTTCTTTGATACTGACCGAATTGACGATGATATTGGGATCAAAGATCAATGTGGAAATCCCCTGATCAGCACAATATAAACGAAGCGAAGTCAAAAAACTGCGTACCAGATTGACATCACGATAATCCATGATCGGACCACGAGGACAATAAGCCATCTTGAATCCATATTGGCTACGTACCAATACCAATGCACTGGCGACCAGTGTTTCACCACTGGTCATTCCACAGATAAAACTCGACCACGCCGGCTTCAATACCGCCCATTGGCGGTATTGGGAAATATTACGCAAGGGATGATTAAAAACGAACGCGTCATATACACGTGGCTCGATATGGGTCACAAACTGAAATTTACCGCTCATTGATAATCCCCTCCTTCCACATTGAATGCTTCTTCCATGGTCAAACCATGTTCATGTAAGTATGTCGCGACTTCTACCCCGACGTAGCGGTAATGCCACCATTGGGAATCATATCCCGTGATATCTTCCTTGCCTTTGGGATATCGTTGGATAAAACCATACTCATGGCCATGCTCACTTAACCAAATGGCTGCATCATTTTCTTCACAATCTTCAGGAGCACAGGATGAACGTTGCGAATCATTGTACCGGGTGTATTTGCCATTTTGCCTAGAAATGAAATCCACCGCATAACCCGTTTGATGTTCACTGTACCCTTGTCGTGGCTGGATCTTCAATGCATAGTTTTGACCCGCCATTTCAACATATTGGTCAAATAACGTTGCTTGATAGTAATAACCGATATAACCGGTATTCACATATAGATCGATGCCGGCACTGGACGCATCAGCATAGAGTTGGTTCAATGCATCATTGACTTCCCGTTTGACCGTCATGTCAGCAATGGTCGCTGGCATATCGATCACGACCATATCATCAGGGATATCCGAGGCATTGAGTCGATGCTTCTTGTTGACGATCTGGGTGGCAGAACCAAAAGAGGTCGTGTCATAACCACTGGTATCAAACGTTGGTTCCGGAGTCGGCGTTGGCAACGGGGTCGGTGTGGGGGTTGGCATCATGGATGGTGTCGGTGACGGTTGGATTGAAATGGGTTGGTCTTTATTAAACACCAATAAAACCAATAAACCGATCAAAATCAACGGGATCAAAACAATGACCGTTATGGTAAGGCGTTTAGTCAATTGATTGGAATAAGCTTTGCCTTTTACGCGATTTGAAGTATCCGATGGTTGGATCACTTCTGTTTTGGGTTTAAGTCTTACTTTCTTTTTTTGTTTTCGTTGATGTTTATGACTCAATTCCCGCATATTTTCAAATGGGGATTCACTGAAATCGTCTTCGTAGCGTTTCAACCGACTCACCTTCCTTAAACGTGAATATCAGGTGGACGGTATCACGCCCACCTGAATGTTATTTACGATACAGATGCAAAGCAAATCCGCCGATCTGCTCGATCATGTAGATCAAAGTCATGTTGCCGAACTCGTCGACCTGGACACTATCCGGATTGAAATGATATCCCATGGCTTCATAGTAATGCATGGCACGGGGGACATTGTTGACGGCAATGCCGATATGACCATGGGTACCGCGTTTGTTTTCGGGTTTCATCACTTCACTGTATTCACTACCGAAGTAAGAAACGAATGTTTCTTCCCTTTCCTGGATGAACAATTTGCTAAACGCCGTGGTCATTTGATCAGCATCTTGCTCGTTTTCACTGTTCAATCCGACATGGGCCAGAGATACATCCAACAATGCACGGATGGCGCGACGAATGGATCGACAATTATCCATCAGACACATATTGTCGTGGACGACATAAGCCAATACATTGGTCAGATAACCGGTTTCCTGGATATCGGAATCACTGACGGTGTTGATGATGAAAAAGTGATTGGGATATTTGTGTTCGATCCCGGTATTGAAATTGATCATGAATGTCGAATAACTGTCTTTGAGTCGTTCCACATCGTTTTCAGTCTCGCAATATGGGATCACGCGGATACCATTGAACAAATACGCGGAAGCGTTGGCCAGATCCCAACATGGCAATAGAACAAAGTCAGCGTGATGGTTGGTATAATCAAACGTTTCTTCATGCTTCAAACAGGAGATACCGATCACACTGTCCGGATTTTTTTCATGAAGGTCATTGATCAGTTTGGAATCATTGGAGTTGAGAATCACTGTCGAAATACCCAGGTCATTGACGGCTTGGATGGCTCTTAGATCTTTGGCCTGGGACGTGAAGGATACGATCAATCCTTCTTCATTGATCGTCTGATAGGCGTTTTGCATGGCAATATCCTCATTTCTTTGTACTTATTATACATGAACTTGGGTATGGTTAGACCAAAAGCATCCGATCATTGCTCAGTTGTTGTCCGGAAGCGGATTCGAATTTTTCAAGTAATGCTTCAACAGTAAGATCTTGTTTGGTCGTACCATCGGCTTCAAAGATGATTCGCCCTTCATGCATCATGATCAATCGATTGCCGAGTCGGATGGCATCTTTCATATTATGGGTGATCATCAATGTGGTCAAATGGTGGGTCTTGACCAATGATTCAGTCAACTCCAATACCTTGGCTGCAGTCTTAGGATCCAATGCTGCCGTGTGTTCATCCAATAACAATAGAGATGGTTTGATCAAAGTTGCCATCAATAATGTCAACGCTTGACGCTGACCACCCGATAACAAGCCGACCTGTTGCGTCAAACGATCTTCAAGATGCAGATCTAATGATCGTAGCAATTGACGATATTCATGGCGTTCTGCATCACTGACTTCCCATTTGAGACCGCGTTTTGCTCCTCGACGTTTGGCCAATGCCAGATTTTCTTCGATCTGCATATCGGCAGCAGTACCCATCATGGGATCCTGGAATACCCGACCGATATAACGCGCCCGTTTGGATTGGGGCATCAACGAAATATCGATATCATCTAAAAGGATCTTGCCACTATCCATCGGATATACACCGGCGATCATATTGAGCAAGGTACTTTTACCGGCACCATTTCCACCGATCACTGTAACGAAATCACCGTCATTTAACGTTAGATTGATGTCATTGAGTGCTTTGCGTTCATTGATGGTATGACCATTGAAGGTTTTGGATAGATGTTCGATTCTAAGCATGATGATCCCCTTTCAATGAAGCTTTGTAACTGGAACGGATCCGCTGATGTTCCAGATAAGCCGGCGTCGCCAAGGCGATCATGACTAAAATCGCTGAAAACAATTTCAGATCATCCGTGTTCAATCCCATTTGCAATACCAATGATACGATGATGCGATAAAAGATCGATCCCAAAAATACGAATGAAAACTTCGCCACGAAATTCCCGCGTTTAAAGAAAGCGGAAAGTAGGACTTCCCCGATGATGATCGCAGCCAAGCCGATCACGATCGCGCCTTGGCCGATCTTGACATCGGCATAACCTTGACTTTGAGATACCAGTGCACCACTTAATGCGATCAACGCATTGGATAACCCCAGTCCGATGATGATCATCTTATCCGTATCGATCCCCTGGGCTTTGGCCATGGATGGATTGCAACCGGTCGCTCGGATGGCAGACCCGATCTCAGTACCAAAAAATGCATAGATCAAGGCGACAACGATAATGGCAAAGCCCAATCCGACAACGATCGTGGAGGTGGTATTGTCCAAACCCGTCAACGTGGCAACGGTATTGAAAACCGTATCGATGCGCAACAATGGGACATTGGATGCACCCATGATATGCAAATTGATCGAATATAAACCAAGTTGAGTCAAGATCCCGGCTAGAATCGCGGGGATCTTGAATTTGGTATGCATGATACCGGTGATCACACCACCGACAAAACCGATCAATATGGAAAAAATCAGTGTCAGATAAGGGTTGAAACCATGCTCGACCATCAAAATAGCAGATATGGCGGCACCAGAAGCAAAGGTCCCTTCACAACTCATATCAGCAATATTGAGCAAACGGAACGACAGATAGACGCCCAATGCCATGATCCCCCAAATGATACCTTGGGGAATGGCGGAATACAGTGCCATGGACAACGCGCTAAGACTCATGATACAAACCTCGAATTTAATAAAAAAGAATATGTGACGTGAAGCGTCACGTCACATATTGTAGCAAATTTATGGGTAAGATAAAGGTCAATCGATCGGATAGAGGGTGGCATTTTCCATCAGGGATGGATCGATGGTCAAACCAAGGGCATCGATGGTATCGGTATTGAAGCAGCGTTGAAGCTGATCATCGGGTGCAAAATAGATCGGCATGGTCGATATATCGGTGCCATTGAGCACATCCATGGCCATCAAAGCACTTTGTGTTCCCAATTGATAGTAATCGATCCCTTCGGTGGTCAAACCACCGTTTTCAACGAGTGCTGGTTCACCAACGATCGTCGGGATCCCAAAACTGTTAAGCGTGGATGCAACAAGTGGCATCGTTTGCGCCATCAGATTATCGGTTGGGATCATCATGGCGTCGACTTTCCCATTGGCACTTTCAGCCACACTTTGCACACTAGCACTATCGGAAACGGTGAAGATCTCCACATTGATCCCCTTATCATTCAACAACGATTGATAACTTTGTGCCTGGATCGTACTATTGTCTTCACTGGAACAATACATGATGCCAACCGTTTTGGCATCGGGTACGATTTTCATTAACAGATCCACCAATACGGAAGCATCGGAAGCATCAGAAGTTCCGCTGATGTTGGTATTGGGAAGTTCATTGGTTTCGACCAAGCCACTGGCTGCTGGATCAGTGACCGCAGAAATGATGATGGGGATATTTGTGGTTTTAGCGGCGACACCTTGGGCAGCTGGTGTACCGATGGCATAGATCAGATCCACATTGGCATTGACCAATGTATTGGCGATCGTTTCCACATTACTGGGATCATTTTGCGCATTGTATTCACTGATAGTAATGGTTGAATCATCGTATCCATTGGCATTGAGAGTATCGATAAATCCATCTCTGGCATCATCTAAAGCCGGGTGTTGTGCATATTGAATGATCCCGATGGTCAAACCATCCGGATCACTGGTATTGGTTTGACTGTTACAACCGCTTAAGATCGACAAAGATCCAACTAATGTTGCAAAAGCGAAACGTTTAAAGCTATTCACTATCGTTATTCTCCTTCGTACAAGATCGCCGTATCGGCCAAGGATTCTGGGATGGTCAGACCAAGATCATTCAGTACGGTGGTATTGATCATCAACTCATAATCCTCATCTTCCAGATAACCGATCGGCATGGTTTCGATGGCTTGACCATTCAGTACATCCGCTGCCATGGTACCTGCCAAATATCCGACTTGGTAATAATCTACGCCATATGAAGCCAATGCGCCCTGTTCGACCGCATCACCGAAACCGGTGATCACCGGTAAACCGGATTGATTGGCGACCCCGGTAATGGCAGCAATCGATTCAGCCATCAAATTATCAGTCGGAACGAACAATACATCGATATTACCGATCGCACTTTGTACGGTGGATTGGATATAGGTCGAATCCGATACCGTATATTCCTTCCAGGATAAACCAAGGGATTCGATGGTGGTTTTGGCCAATTCAGCCTGGATCTGACTGTTGGCTTCCGCCGAACAATACATGATCCCGATCGTTGAAACATCCGGTAATAACTGTGTCACCAGATCGATCTGTGTTTTGATATCTGCCATATCACTGGTCCCGCTGATATTGACACCCGGGTTTTCATTGGATTGGACCAACCCACTTTCTGCCGGATCGGTCACTGAGGTGATGATGATGGGGATATCCATGGTTTTAGCCGCAGCCGTTTGGGCAGCGGGTGTGGCATTGGCAAAGATCAGATCCACATTATCGTTGACAAAGCGGGAAACGATGGCGTCGGCATTGGAGGCATCGCCTTGGGCATTGTTTTGGATCAACAATAGATTTTCCCCTTCAACATATCCTTGATCGGCTAGGCCATCGATAAATCCTTCACTGGCGGCATCGAGTGAACCATGTTCCATATATTGAATCATCCCAACAGTAACCGAAGAATCAGAGGAAGGTGTTGAGGTTGGTGTGGTTGAGGCATTTGTGGATGCACAAGCACTCAGGGATATTGGCAATAACATCGCCAAGAAAGCATGCAATGGTTTCGTCATATAATTCCATACTCCTTCGACTTTCAATTCCTTAAAACAGTTGATAATTCTAACAGAATGGTGGGATATGGGGTATGTCAAGGATTGAACCATCTATGTAAAAGTTTTCATACACGACGATGGTTGAACCATTGTTGATTCATGGTCCAACCATTTCTTCCTGTACAATGAACCCATGGAGGTTTTATGCAAGCAATTCAAAAATCTTTATCATTATTATTGAGTTTAACGTTATTGGGTGGATGTTCCTCATCGGTTGATGGTGTTTCCACCTCCATCCCTTCTGCAACTACCACATTGACTGAAACCACACCATCCGTGGACCAACCATCGTCAGATACGACAAACGCAGCATTCGATGCTTTCCTTGAAGAAAGTTTCAAGGATGCATTGAGTTGGGATTTTACCACCCTTCATGCGTATTACATCGATCCGGCGAATGCCGGGATCGATCTAAATGAAATCAACGTTGATCTTGGCATTGGTTTTTCCCAAGCGGAAGCGGAAACTGTTGCATTGCACAACCAACAAGAATATGCCATTTTCAATGAATTTGATCGATCCACATTATCGAAAGAACAACAAGATCTATATGATATGTATGCCTTCCAAATGGATCTGGATCAGCAACTCAATGATCCCCGTTATGACTATCATGGTCAATTATTCACTTCCCTTTCCGGTCTGCATTACAATCTGACTTCATTTTTTTCAGATTATCGACTCGATGATGAAACGGATGTTAGAGATTTGATCACATTACTCAAGGATACGAAACGCTATGTGGACTCAGCGTTGGACTATACCAAGACACAGGCGGAAAACGGATATTTGATGACCGATATGGATGATGTGCTCAATTACATCGAATCTGTGTTGGATACCGCCGATGAATCGGCCGTATTGGAAGCGATGGTCACCAACATCACCCAATTGGATCTGGACAATGAAACCCAATACATCACTGAAGTGATCGATGCATTCTATGATGCGTTCATTCCCAGCTATCAAGCCATGTATGATACATTGAGCGAATTAGCACCACTCAATCATGAAGGAGGCTATGCCACACTTGAAGATGGGAAGTCCTACTATGAATTGTTATTGAAACAAAGTGTAGGAACCAATATCAGTGTGGAAGAAATGAAAGCACAAATGGAACAAGCCATCAGTGATGAAATGATCAAGATGATCACCGTTATGGGAGAGTCCAGTGATGATCCGCAATTGGATGAGTTTGTCAACACCATGGAAATGCCGACTACTGAATTTACATCGTATGAAGCGATCTTGGATTATGCCAAAGCACATATGGATACCGTGGTTCCGACCATCAATGATTTGGATTATGAAATCTATGACATCAATGAAGCATTGGCGTCGACCAGTGGCGTTCAAGCGTATTTCAATATCCCACCGATCGATGGTGCGACCACACAACAGATGCGGGTCAATCCGATCAGTAGTGATTTGACCAGTTTAGATACATACATGACCGTCTGTCATGAAGGTTATCCCGGTCATATGTATCAATTTGCTTACATGTATGAAAATATCGATTCCAACTGGCAGAAATTCATGGCTAACAATTTAGCGTATACCGAAGGATATGCTACGTATGCTCAATTTGAATCGATGGATTTTTTTACCGATTTGAGCGAAGGATTCAAACAAGTATATGTTTCCAATCAATTGATCGTTTATTATGTGATCATCTTAGCGGATATCGCCATCCATTATGATGGAATGACCATGGAAGAATTTGGTGAAATGATGCAGGATTATGGTTTGACCATGGATAGTAATGGTATTGAAGCACAATATAAGCAATTGCAAGCCAATCCATGTGCCTTCCAGTCGTATTACTATGGTTATTATCGGATCAATGCATTAAAGGATAAAGCCATGGATACATTGGGGGATGGATTTAATGAAATTGAATTCAATACGTTTATTTTAGATCATCCGAATCTATCCTTTGACATTCTCGATTCCGATTTCAATACGTGGTTGAACCAGCAATAGAGAGAAAAACCATAACAAAAGCTCAGTATCCAAAGATGCTGAGCTTTTGTTATCAGTATGGTTCAACCACGGGATGATCAAAGATTCATCCAATCACTGTTATTGGGGTCTTTCTGGAAAGCCAGACATTTCTCGATATCAGAATGATCGATATATCCGCTTTCAGCTGCACAATGGATCAAGGTATGGAAATTGGATGCGCTGTGGTTGACAACATGCGCATCGGCCAGTTTATCCAATCCCTTTTGTAAATCATAAGTAAAAATCGACGCGATGCCCAATACTTCTGCACCCACTTCCCGCAATGCATTGACCACATCGATGCAACTGCCACCGGTAGAAATCAGATCTTCCACGACCACCACTTTCGTTCCAGGTTCACATTTGCCTTCGATTTTATTGGTTCGACCATGGTCTTTCGCACTGCTGCGCACATAACCCATGGGAATATCCAAGATATTGGCCACTAACGCCGCATGTGCGATCCCTGCAGTGGAGGTACCCATCACAGCCTCACACTCGGGATAATATTGACGGATGATATCCGCCAATGCATTTTCCACATCATTGCGCACGGCTACATCCGATAAGGTCAGCCGGTTATCGCAATAGATCGGACTTTTGATCCCACTGGCCCAGGTAAAAGGATCATTGGGCCGTAAGAAGACGGCTTTGATTTTCAGTAAATCATTGGCAATTAACTGTTCCGTTGTCTGTGTCATATTTATTCCACTCCTTCCACGAATTCTTTGACGCAACGACGATAGCTTTCTACCGGGTTTTTGCTGGCGGTGATGCTTCGACCGACCACGATGTAGTTGGAACCGATCTCACGTGCTTTATAAGGTGTAGTGACACGCACCTGATCCCCTTTGGAATCTTCAGCAAAACGGATACCGGGGGTCACGACCAGAAAATCCGGTGAACACACTTCATGGACCAAACCCGCTTCAAGCGGTGAGCAGACTACCCCGGCGATGCCGGCTGCTTGAGCATTCAAGGCATAATGTTGAACAGTTTCATTGATCGGATGGTCGATCCACAATTCATTTTGCATCACTTCTTGACTGGTACTGGTCAATTGGGTGATGGCGATGATCTGTGTTTTGGAACCAACAAATTCAACAGCATCCTGCGCTGCTCGCATCATGCGGATGGTTCCGGCAGAGTGGATACTGGTCAGATCCACACCCAATTTGGCCACATTGACCATGGCTTTATGGACGGTATTGGGGATATCGTGCATTTTCAGATCTAAGAAGATTTTATGGCCACGCCGTTTGACTTCTTTGACGATATCCAACCCTTCTCCATAGAACAATTCCATTCCGATCTTCACGAATGGTTTTTCTTCGGTGAACAGATCAAGAAAATTCAATGTTTCTTCATAGCTGGAAAAGTCACAGGCAATGATGACTTCCCGTTGTTTATTCGTTTCCATAGTGTAATGACCTCCCTATTAATGACTGTATGGATTCGATATGATAATGGTCTAACCATTGGGGCAATGATTGAACCAGTTTATAACATGCATAAGGATCGATTAGATTGGCCGCTCCCACTTCCACCGCACTGGCACCAGCCGATATCATTTCAATGACATCTTGAGGTGTGGTGATCCCACCACATCCGATAATGGGGATATGGACGGTTTTAGCACATTGATACACACAACGCAATGCAATGGGGAATAATGCCGGACCGGACAATCCACCAGTGATATTGGTTAAAATCGGTTTACCGGTGGCTAGATCAAATCGTGCACCGGTCAACGTATTTCCAACGACCAATCCATCCGCTCCTGCATTTTCCACTGCTTTGGCCATGGTGGCGATATCGCTCACATTGGGTGAAAGTTTGACATAAAGGGGTTTATGGATCTTGGATTTGACTGCCTTGGTTACATCAGCGGCCATATTGGGGGATGTACCAAAGCTGAGCCCGCCATGTTTGACATTGGGACAGGAGATGTTCAATTCGATCCACCCCACGATATCCGCGCTATCAAAGCGCATCGCGGTCTGTACATATTCATCGATGGAAAAACCAGAAACATTGGCGAATATTTTTTTGTGATAAAACTGTGCCAATTCCTTTAATTCCACATCCATGACATGATCGATCCCTGGATTTTGCAATCCGACCGCATTGAGCATGCCAGAAGTGCATTCGGCAATACGCGGCAATGGATTGCCATAGCGGGGATTCAATGTGGTCCCTTTACAGGAAAAGGATCCGAGTATATTGATGTCATAGAAGCGTTGGTATTCTATGCCATAACCAAAGGTACCACTGGCTGGGATGATTGGATTATCGATCGTGATGCCAGAAAGATTTACTTCAAGCTGTCCCATAGAACCTCCTTGTCATCGAATACCGGACCATCCAGACAAACCCGTTTGGATTGGTTGGATGTGGTTTGGATCGAACAACCCATGCATCCACCAAATCCGCATCCCATGCGGGCTTCTAAAGAAACCTGACCATGGGAAGCGAGGGATTGAGAGAGAGAACGCATCATGATGGTCGGACCACAGGCGGCCCAGTTTGTGATGGGTTGATCCAGTGTGTCGATCCCTGTCATGACATTACCATGGATGCCATAGGAACCATCATCGGTCGTGATGATCAACTGGACACCCAATGATTGGAAATGGTTTAGGTAAACGATTTCGTTTTTATTCCGAAAGCCTAATATAACCGTGAGTGGATGATGATCTTTCAATGCTTTGGTCAAACCATAGATCGGTGCGATACCCATCCCGCCGCCGATCAATATATCGATCGGCTTGGAAAGATCAAACCCGTTGCCTAAGGGCATCAGGGTATCGATGGTTTGACCAGGTCGATACGTGGATAATGCATTGCTTCCCTGCCCTACGACTTTATAGATCAATGTTAAGGTATGGGCATCATAATCCGCGACACTGATCGGTCGACGCAAATAGAATCCATCCAGTTTCAAATTGACAAACTGCCCTGGAATAAAGTCCAGTGTCTGTTCATATGACAATTTCAATTCATAAATGGAATCCGTCAGGGCTTTATTTTGGATGATCGTGCCCATTGCACAGCAATTGTCCAT
>CALVCY010000117.1 GCA_944326175.1 uncultured Erysipelotrichaceae bacterium | reverse complement strand
CTGACTAAGATAGTTTTAGCATTTGAAAGGAAGGAGTGCTAACAACTATGACAATTAAACCTTTGTATGACAATGTTTTGCTCGAAAAGGAAAAAACCGAAGACAAAACCGCTTCCGGTATCATCCTTTCTACCAAGGAAAAGGAACAGGCGTATGCTAATGTCGTCGCTGTCGGTGAAGGCAGCTATCAAGACGGTAAACTGGTGCCAGTGCCGGTAAAAGTCGGAGACAAGGTGCTCTACAAGAAATATTCCACCACGGATGTCAAAATCGATGATGAGGAATATCTGCTGATCGCCAGCAAGGATATTCTGGCCGTGGTTGAACGCTAAACAAGAAACAGGAGGAAATAAACGAATATGGCAAAGACAATCAAATATTCAAAAGATGCCCGGGATGCAATGCTCACCGGTGTTGATAAATTAGCTGACGCAGTCAAAATCACATTGGGTCCTAAAGGACGCAATGTCGTCTTGGATAATGGCTATGGTTCACCGTTGATCACCAATGATGGTGTTTCCATTGCTAAGGAAATCGAATTGGAAGATCCATATGAAAATATGGGTGCTAAATTGGTTTATGAAGTAGCCAACAATACCAATGATGAAGCGGGCGATGGTACCACCACCGCAACTCTGTTGGCTCAGCACATGATCCACCAAGGGATCAAAGCGGTCGAAAAGGGGACCAATCCGGTCTTGATGCGGGAAGGTATCGACAAAGCCAGCAAGATGGTTGCCGATGCGTTATTGAAAGCCAGCCATAAAGTCGACACCAGTGCGGATATCGCTTCTGTTGCTACCGTTTCCAGCGGCAGTAAGGAAATCGGCGATTTGATCGCTCAGGCGATGGAAAAAGTCGGCAAAGACGGAATCATCAATGTCGATGAATCCAAAGGATTCGAAACTTCTCTGGAAACCACCGAAGGTTTGAAATATGACAAGGGCTATGTTTCCCCGTATATGGTTTCCGACCGTGAAAAAGGAAAAGCCGAATTGGAAGATGCGATGGTGTTGGTCACCAATCAGAAGATCTCTTCCATCCAGGATATCCTGCCGGTATTGGAACAAATCGTTCAACGCAATAAACCGTTGTTGATCATTGCCGATGATTTGGAAAATGAAGCGGTTTCGACCATTGTGTTGAATAAATTGAGAGGAGCATTCAATGTGGTTGCAACCAAGGCTCCAGGCTTTGGTGATAGCCAAGCTAATACGTTGAATGATATCGCTGTATTGACGGGTGCGACCTTCTATCAGAAAGATTTGAACATGGATCTGAAAGATCTCAAGTTCGAAGATCTGGGTATGGCTAAGAAGATCATCGTTGAAAAGGATGCCACCACCATCATCAATGGTGCCGGCAGCAAGGAAGCTTTGGATGCGCGTGTCAAGGAAATCGAAAACTTGATCGAAAATGCCAAGAGCGATTACGATAAGAAACAGCAAAGAGAACGTTTGGCCAAATTAACCAACGGTGTGGCCTTGATCAAGGTTGGTGCCACCACCGAAAGCGAATTGAAGGAAAAGAAACTGCGTCTGGAAGATGCATTGAATGCGACCCGTGCCGCAGTGGCTGAAGGGATCGTCGTTGGCGGCGGTGCAGCATTGATGGCTGTGCATGATGAGATCAAGGAAAATTGCAAGAGTGATGTTGTGGATATCCAAAAGGGCATCAATGTCGTCTTGGATTCCTTGGAAGCACCATTGTGGCAGATTGCTGAAAACAGTGGTTTCGATGGTTCTGAGATCGTTGAAGAACAGCGCAATCAGCCGGAAAACTTTGGTTTTGATGCCAAGGCTGGCAAATGGGTGAACATGTTTGAAGCCGGTATCGTGGATCCGACCAAAGTGGCGCGCAGTGCGATCCTCAATGCGGCCAGCATTGCCGGATTGTTCATTACCACTGAAGCTGCGGTTGGTATCATCAAAGAAAAAGAACCTGCAGCACCGGCAGCTCCGGGAATGTATTAATCCATCCATAAGTTTGGTTTGACCATTGAATAATGAAAAAGCGACAGCGCTTACAAAACGCTGTCGCTTTTTTCATTGCAATGATAAGATTTTATTTGTGAAAACGCTAGATTATGATCATTGGATGGTTCAACCATTGTCCCATGACTTTCCCTTTAATCAGGGTATTTTTAAGTGCAACGATGATCAACTGTTTCATCCATTGATCTGTTCTCCCTGGATCACGTTGATCCATCTGATGGATGGTGAAGCCACATTGATCGCACATCAGCAAAAATATCATTTTAAAAAAGAAGATGTGATCGTGATCGGCGCTGAAATGGATTATCGGATCGTTTCGAATACTCATGGTTCGATCCATATCATTCGTTTTGAATCTTCCTTGATCAATCCAGATAAAGATTCATTGATCTATCATCGTTATATCGAACCATTACTCACGATGGGCCAGGGAATATGGATCCTTCACGATGAAGCATTGCTTTATGGTATGAACCATCTGGCTTCTTTGACTTCGACCCAATCCCGCTATCATTTATCCGTGGTTTCAACCATGATGAATCTTTGGTCTGTTTTATACGATGCCATGATGATGACACCTTTATGGGTCAAAGCCAGTGATGAAAGCGGACGCAGCGGTTTGATCCGCTGGGTCCACCTTCATTATGCATCGGATGCTTCCATCAATGTATGGGCCAAAGCCTATCATATGTCCCGTAGTGATTTTGATCGCTATTTTGGTTTGACTTATGGTACCAGTGCATTGACGTATTGGAACCAATACCGTGTCTTTCAGTCATTGGATCTATTGAAGGATACCGATCTTCCGATCCGTTTGATCGCTCAACAGGTCGGATTTGAATCGGGCAGTTATTATGCCGTTGTGTTCCGGCAATACATGGGGGTATCGCCTCGGGATTATCGGGAACAGTTTAAGCAA
>CALVCY010000116.1 GCA_944326175.1 uncultured Erysipelotrichaceae bacterium | reverse complement strand
GAGGTCGATGGTTCAAGTCCATTCAGGCCCACCATTGACTGTTATGGGGTATTAGCTCAGCTGGGAGAGCACCTGCTTTGCAAGCAGGGGGTCAGCGGTTCGATCCCGCTATGCTCCACCATTTCTTGAAAATTTTAGCGGAACATTTGTATGCTCCGCTTTTTTATATCCTTAATCACAATTGATATGAATCGTTTGGTGTATAGAGAATAAGTGAATCATTTGGCTCACAAACATAGGGATATCATATCTGTTTTTGGAGATAAAGCATATCGAGATAGGATCGGGTCCGATCTGTTACTTTGCTGGATTTCCAGTTGAATTTCTGCGTTGATTGATCACCGTTCTTGTAATTGAATCGGAAGTGATGAAATCATTTGAATCATTTGTCACAAGATCAAATCTATGGTTTCATTTCGCTTTTACGCATTGTATATAGTTCGTTCAATTTAAAGGAAGGGCGAGTGAATTTGCTTTGATTTCTTTTCTAAATTTGAAATCTATTCAAATGCTTTTGGCACAAAATGCAAGGTAAAGCCGATTATATAAGCGTCGTTTTGATGTGTGCAAATTTATTAGATCCTATCGTCTGGGATGAAACCAACAAAATGAATACAAAACACTTCGATGTTAAATTAAGTTTCGTGTATAGTGTAATTAACAACATTCGACAAGGAAGGGTGTTATGGAAAAACGTGATAATAAATATCAAGCATACATTCGTATATTGGAATCAGAACTCGTAAAAGCTATGGGGTGTACTGAACCTATTGCATTGGCATATTGTGGTGCGTTGACAAAGCAATTGCTCGAAGAATTGCCAAATCGAGTCATTGTCCATGCCAGTGGCAGTATCATCAAAAATGTCAAAAGTGTCATTGTGCCCCATACTGGACATCTCAAAGGGATCGAGGCGGCGGTGGCGGCAGGTATCGTTGCTGGTGATCCATCCAAGGAATTGGAAGTGCTGGCGGATATCAGTGAAGAGCAGATCGAAACCATCCATCAGTTTCTTAAAACTACACCCATTGAGGTGAAATACCTGGATCAGGGGTGTGTTTTTGATATGATGGTGGAATTATATGGTCCAAACCATAGCGCGAAAGTCAGGATTCAAAATACGCATACCAATGTGGTTTATCAGGAAAAGGATGGTTCAACCATTTTAAATAAATTGGAAAACGGTAAAGATGGTGCGATCAATCCGGATTACATGTCTCTGGATATCGAAGATATCGTGGATTTTGCAAATACCGTGGATCTGGATGATATCAAAGCAGTTTTGGATACCCAAATCGAATGCAATGGTGCCATTGCCAATGAAGGAATGCAACATGATTATGGTGCTAACATTGGCAAAGTGCTACTTCAAACCACGGGAGATGATGTGCGTACCCAAGCCAAAGCTTATGCTGCAGCAGGCAGTGATGCCCGTATGAATGGCTGTGAAATGCCGGTGGTGATCAACAGTGGCAGTGGCAATCAGGGGTTAACGGCATCTTTGCCGGTAATGGTATATGCTAGATCCCTTGGTTCAACCAAAGAACAACTGTATCGTGCATTGATCGTTTCCAATTTATGTGCGATCCGTTTGAAACGACCCATCGGCACATTAAGTGCCTATTGTGGCGTGGTTTCCGCCGGTGCAGCGGCGGGAGCGGGTGTCGCTTACTTGAAAGGTGCATCCTATGATACGATCAAGCATACCTTGGTCAATGCACTCAGTGTTTTAAGTGGGATGATTTGTGATGGAGCCAAAGCGTCCTGTGCCGCAAAAATCGCATTAGGTGTGGAAATGGGTTTGTTTGGTTACGACATGTATCTTTCCGGTCAACAGTTCTATCATGGGGATGGGATCGTTCAAGATGGGGTGGAACAGACCATCGAAGCCGTCGGACGAGTCGCTCGGGAAGGTATGCGCAGTACCAATGATGAGATCATTGATATCATGATTCATAATGACTGATCAGTTTTATATATTGAGAGATAGGATGAAACAAGAAACCCGATGGTTATACCATAGTCCAATCGGAGATATGACGATCGTTGAAAACGATCGTCATTTATCTCAATTGCGCTTTCGTGAAGACATTCATTATCCACGTGATATCGATGCATTGCCATTATTGAAATCAAGATTGATCCAACAAGTATGTCGATGGTTAGATGACTATTTTGATGGAAATAATCCACTCATTGATTTTCCAATCTTCTTTGATGGAACGGAATTTCAGCGATCCATATGGGATCTATTGATGCAGATTCCATATGGTCAAACTCAAAGCTACCAAGGGATGGCGCATGCATATTGCAAGTCGTTTGGTTACAATCAAATGAGTGCGCAGGCTGTCGGGCAGGCTATCGGTCATAATCCGATCGCTATTGTGGTCCCTTGTCATCGTGTTTTGGGTAAAAGTGGTGATTTGACCGGATATGCATCAGGAATCTGGCGCAAAGCATTTCTTTTAGATTTGGAAGGCATTCGCTATAAAAAGAAAACGCATGGTTGAACCACGCGTAATGTTTGAATGGTGACCAGTACGGGATTCGAACCCGTGAGTGACGCCGTGAAAGGGCGTTGTGTTAAGCCGCTTCACCAACTGGCCATATTGCCTTTCGGCTTGCTAATGATACCATAAGGCAAAATAGGTGTGCAATAACTTTTTTACAAAAAGATTTTTATCCGGACCGCCACTAACTTTTAAAAAAAACACTTGCACGATGGTTAGACCATGGTTATTATATTAGGGCAGTGCCTAATTAGCTCAGTCGGTAGAGCAAACGGCTGTTAACCGTTGGGTCGCAAGTTCGAGTCTTGCATTAGGCGCCATTAAAAAATTCAGGGAGTGCAATGGACTCCCTTTTCTTTTTTATTTATCTTTTAAACTGTTGCAATTGCGACAAACTATAGTTAAGAAAGGGTATTCAATAGAACTCGGTAGACGTTTATGCGCATCGGTGGATTTCAGAAGTTGACATTGTTGGATTATCCGGATCATTTAGCTGCATTGGTATTCACCATTGGTTGTGATCTACGATGTCCATATTGCCATAACGCATCTTTGGTCGTACCATCACAATCTATTGAAATGGTCGAACCAGATCCGATCTTGGAATATCTGCACAAGCGTCAGGGGATTTTGGAAGGTGTGGTCATCAGTGGCGGTGAGCCGCTGATGCAGGCGGATCTTTCAGATTTTATCCGAAAGATCAAAGCATTGGGTTATTTGGTCAAACTGGATACCAATGGATCGTATCCATTGAAGTTAAAGGAATTGATGGATCATCAACTGTTGGATTATGTGGCAGTGGATATCAAGCAATCTCGAAAAAACTATGGACAAGCCATCGGATTGGATGGTTCAACCATCATCGATCGCATTGATCAAACCATTTCCATCTTGGAAGCCTCACCCATCTTGCATGAATATCGCACCACATTGGTCAATGGGATCCATACCTTCGAAGATC
>CALVCY010000115.1 GCA_944326175.1 uncultured Erysipelotrichaceae bacterium | reverse complement strand
AAGAATGGAAATCGTTTTGCATCAAAAACAAATCCATTTGACCACTACAGATATGGCCAAAGTCGGAATCAAGCAATATGAATTCCGTTTTGTTTACCGCTATCTTTTATTGGCGTTATATAACAATCAAGTCAAAAATAACAAAGACGCTCTGATGGAATATATTAAGGATCATCGACACGATATACGACGATTCATCATGAATCAGTAAAATTTGTATATTATGAGTGCAATGGATAATAGAAACATTAAAATAGCGATTGATGCTATATTATGTAGTTACACGATTATGGTCATCAAGAAAAAATTTAAGAAATCTAATTAAGTAGAAAAATTAAGAACATTTTCTAAAGAGGATTATTGCCTAAAATTGCGATAAATACGTAATTTTAGGCAGTTATGTTTTTATTGAACTGTCAAACTCGAGATAATATAAGGCGTTCCTTGGCCGTTTTTATGGTCGGATTTTGACCAATAAATTTGATATTGGTCGCCTATTTGGTCGGATTTCGACCAATAATTTTTGAATTGATCGGCTTTATGGTCGGATATGGTCCGACCAATTCCATACTAGAAATTTTTGACTTAGTATGAAATTGTGAAAATCCAAGGGAAATGAACCAAACGGTGTATAATGAAAGTACAGATAACGTTTGGAGGTTTGCATATGAATCCATTAGAGAAAACCTATGACCGCGTTTTCCAGACAGCCTTCAAAGTTGCCATTCCCGTTTTGCCGTATCGTAATCCAAAAATCGTACGCAGTGCGGGAGAACTTGCAAAGGCCTTATCGAAACGCTACATCACCAAAGTTTTACTCGTTACCGATGCGGGGATCACCAAGATCGGACTGGCCAATGATCTGATCGATACTTTGACCAATGCACATATTGAAGTGCATGTGTATGATCAGACCACTGCCAACCCGACCATTACCAATGTCAATGAAGCCAAGACCATGTATATCGATCATGGATGTGAAGCCATCATTGGGTTCGGTGGTGGATCCAGCATGGATTGTGCCAAAGGGGTCGGTGCATCCCTGGCACGACCCAAGAAACCGTTGACCAAGATGAAAGGTGTTTTGAAAGTCATCTTGCCCACTCCATTGTTGATCGCGGTCCCGACCACTGCCGGAACCGGTAGTGAAACCACATTAGCAGCCGTGATCACCGATGATCAAACCCATTACAAGTATCCGATCAATGATTTTTCGTTGATCCCATCATATGCCTTATTGGATCCAAAATTGACCGAATCGTTGCCACCCCATTTAACGGCACAAACAGGTATGGATGCTTTAACGCATGCCGTGGAAGCGTATATTGGTCGTTCTACGACCAAAAAAACCAGAGCACAATCGTTGAAAGCGACCAATCTGATTTTTACCAATTTATACAATGCCTATACCAATGGTCATGATCTAGTGGCGCGGGAAAACATGTTGCAGGCCGCTTATGAAGCGGGGTGTGCATTCACGGTCTCTTATGTGGGATATTGTCATGCTGTAGCGCATTCCTTGGGTGGACAATACGGGATCCCCCATGGTTTAGCCAATGCTGTATTGTTGCCATATGTCTTGAAAGCCTATGGTTCGACCATTTATCCCCAATTGAATCAACTGGCACAAGCAGCTGGATTATGTGATGGGAATACCAGTGATGAAGTGGGTGCCAAATTATTCATCGATGCTATTGAAAAACTCAATGCTTCCATGGATATCCCCACGAAGCTCAAAGGGATCAAACAAGAAGACATCCCTTCATTGGCCCGTCATGCGGCCAGTGAAGCCAATCCTTTATATCCGGTTCCAGTATTGATGAGTGCCACCCAACTGGAACAGTTCTACTATGATGTGATGGAGGAATAATCATGGAAGTTGAAGTCATTCAAAAAATGATGGAAGATCAACGGGTCTACTTCAATTCCGGAGCGACCTTGGATGTGGATTTTCGAATCCACGCATTAAAAAAATTACGCAAAACCATCGAAGCCATGGAAAATGAGATCTTGGATGCATTGCATCAAGATCTTGGTAAAGGCAAAAGTGAAGGATACTTCTCGGAGATCGGGATGGTGTACAGTGAATTGGATTATATGATCCGTCATGTACGTGGTTTTGCCAAAGATAGAGTGGTGCATACCCCACTTGCCCAATTCCACAGTAAATCGTTTAGACGCCCATCCCCTTATGGTGTGGTTTTGGTCATGAGTCCATGGAATTATCCGTTCATGCTGACCATGGATCCATTGATCGATGCATTAGCAGCCGGGAATACCGTGATGGTCAAACCCAGTGCATACGCACCAGCAACCGGGGATATCATCGAAAAACTGATCAAACGCTGCTTTATCGGCAGTTATGTTAATGTGGTCAAGGGTGGACGCAAAGAAAACCAGGCTTTATTGGATCAGGACTTTGATTACATCTTCTTTACCGGCAGTGTCAACGTCGGTAAAGAAGTGATGCGAAGAGCCAGTGAACATCTGGTTCCGATCACCCTTGAACTGGGTGGTAAATCACCAGTGATCGTGGATGAAACCGCCAATTTGAAATTGGCGGCTAGACGATTGGTATTCGGAAAATATCTTAACGTGGGTCAAACGTGTGTCGCACCCGATTATGTGATGGTCCATGAAAGCGTCCATGATGCATTCCTTGAGTGTGTCAAAGCAGAAATCAACCGTCAGTATGGAGATGAAGTGATCCATAAGGATGATTATGGGAAGATCATCAATGAGAAACACTATGGTCGGATCATGGGGTTGATCGATGCGGATAAAGTCGTTGTCGGGGGATATGGAGATCCCACCACTTTAAAGATCGCACCGACGGTATTGGACCATGTCACATTTGATGATGCAGTGATGCAGGAAGAAATCTTTGGTCCGATCATGCCGATACTGGTTTACCAGGATCTGGATGAAACCATTGCCAAGATCAGAGATCTGCCACATCCTTTGGCTTTGTATCTGTTTACTTCCAGTAAAGCCGTCATGGATAAAGTCACCCGCAGTATCAATTTTGGTGGAGGATGCATCAATGATACGATCATCCATCTGGCCACCAGTTGCATGCCTTTTGGTGGTGTGGGTGAAAGTGGAATGGGTAGCTATCATGGTAAGGTTGGTTTTGACACCTTCTCCCATTTAAAATCCATCGTGAATAAATCCAATTGGATCGATCTTCCGATGCGGTATCGTCCTTACAATAAAGTGAATGATAAATTGATAAGGATGTTCATGAAGTAAATTTATGGATATATAAAGAAAACAGTAATGAATGGGGATGTTCATTACTGTTTTTTGGTTTGTAATAAGCGGTTCAATCGATTATGTCGCTAACAAATATCATCCATAAATTAGCGATCATAATGATGAAAGTTAGATGACGTAATGTTTGTTAGCGCGGTTAAATTTGAGATTTTAACGTAACCACAGTTGTACAACGACGAATCAGTTCAGGATCATGGGAAACCAATAAAGTAGTAATACCCTGGTTCGGTAAAGTCGAAATAATGCTCATAATTATTTGTCGATTCGTGTCATCGAGAAAGGCGGTTGGTTCGTCTGCCAGTAAAAGTTTTGGCTTTTTCAATAACGCTTTGACAAATAAAATCCGTTGTTGCTCGCCTCCAGAAAGCATGTAAGCTTTCTTCTTTAAAATCGAGGCATCCAAGTTGACGATGCTTAACATTTTTTGGATCTGAGCTAAAGAAATATGTTTCAATTTGGGTGTGATGCGGATATTTTGCTCTACCGTTTTATCTCGAACCAATCCTTCTTCTTGTAGGATCACGGAGATATCTTCGCGTAACATGCGGTTCTTTTCTCGTGATGATTGAACTGGTTTATTATCATACAAGATCGTTCCTTCGTATGGCTCTTGAAACGCTATGATGTTGAGCAATGTTGTTTTTCCACATCCGCTTTCCCCAGTCAGACAACAAATCGAGCCATGCTCAATGGTCAACGAAAAATTATCGAATAATACCTTTTCATTAAATCGCTTTGTTAAATGATCGATTTTAATTTCCATATCGGTTTCTCCATCTGAAACTGCATTCATAAACAATTACTTCTAGGAAGACGACTATCAATAAAGTGAGTATAGCGGATTTTACGCTAGAGAATAGTCCAAAAATAGTACAAATACCAAATCCTATGATTGTTGGTAATAATAAGTACAGGAAATAGCGGTATTTGATTTTATACAGTAGTCCCTCAAAAGACCAAACGGTGATTTCGTTGGACTGTAAGTACCGTATCGTGATTGTTGAAATGATTACCAAAATAATGAGTGCAAAAAAGAAAGCGCCAGTTTGAAAAATAGTTTGTAACGCAATATTCATGTAGCTTTCATATAGATCTGTTAACTGTTCTTTAACTGGAGAAAGGCGAAAAAGTGGTGAGAATCCTTGGGAAGCGAATACTTCATCGACATATTCTTGTGGGGAAATAATAGTTGGTTCTATGGTCAGATACATAAAATTGAGTTGACCCTGCAATTCAGGGGGATAAGAGTACATATATAGAGGTTGGTTCACATTGACATCAGTAAGGATATCGTATAGATCATAAGACTTAAAATCATCGAGATCGATTTCGATGACTTGTAAATCAGTTTGAATCAATTGCGGATTATTAAATTGCATTTCCTCCCATATCAATTCAGTCATTTTTTCTTTATAAGGATACCCTGTGGGGAAGATTATTAACGGTTGAGATGGATCATACAAATTTTGATAGTCCAAAAATTGTTCAATGTAACCTTGGTCTACTCTAACAGCATAAAGAACGTTATTCATCGATCCATCTAATGGGAACATTCCAGGTGAATAAGTAAACAGGTCATTGTTTTGTTTAAAAATATCATTTATTGCAAGCAATGGTTTTGATCCAATCATTTCATATGTAAGATTAGAAGGGATCCCTTCATTGAACATATACAAATCGGTATAGAGATCTTTGTTAGCAACATAATTGCTGGTATATCGAATCGATTCAATTACTGCTCTTCCCATTGGTGCTACCTGAGGCATTAAAATGATGATCAGAATCAATTTGAATGTCATGGAGAGCGATAGTATAGCATTTGCGCTCGATTGTCCTTTAATGCTTGAAACGCCTTGGATCGTCCTGATTAAAAAAAGTAGTGTTAGTAAAAGCAGTTGACTGAGCAATCCCATCGAAGCTAATTGGATAACACAAAATAATGAAAATACGGCGATAAGTGATGGGTATTGTCTTAATAAGAGTGCCCCTATCAACAATGAAATCAAAAACGATATCAATAAAACTAGTAGGAAAGGAGCTTGTGAATACTTAAAGAAAATTCGTGTATTAGAGATCCCTTCTAACTTTAATAATCCAATCTCTTTTCGTCGACTAATTAGTGTAAAAAGGAAACAAGCCCAAACGACAAAGGCAACAAAAATTACGAGTTTTAGATTTGGAGCGAAAGTATATGCATAATCAAAATTCAATGCATTAGCACTGTATTGGATCTGATAGTTAAAATCATAATCTGCTGATAATTTTGAAAATCCGTATTCTAGACGATCATCTAAATTTTCGCATTGACATCCAAAAAGGAAAAATCCGCCAACCTCATCGTCATTGCTGACTCCATCAACATCTAATTTTTCAGTTGGAAATATCATGGGTAAGTGATGTTGGTTTACATTATCTTGGTTTTGATTGATCGTATTGGCCCATTCACTACCAATGATCGACACTACTTTTTGCGCTGCTAGATCCGATAAATAGAGTTGTGTTTTTCTGGCTCCACCATTATTTTCATCAGAAAAATACCTAGAGAAATAGACATTTTCGTCAGTGAAAATGTCATTCATGTCGTTGTGAAAGTCTTGTGGATCAGCTGAATTCAATTCTAAATTGACTGAAACCATGGCATTATCCAAAGTGGGATCATTTGCTTGATAAAATAGAAGATGATCTTGTACATATAAATTGAATTGTGGATAAGCTTGACCAAAAGAAAATAGAACGAACCAACAGATCAAAAAGATATATAAAAGTCTTTTCATAGCTATAAAAATAGAAGGGTTGAATGATTCATGACTTCATTTCAACCCAATTTCCTTATTCGTAGTTGATGATGTAATCAAACCCGCCATCTTTATTGCCAAGAGAATGCATATGGTGAGAAGCACCACCTAGGCAAAATTCTTTATATTCATCTTTATGGGCAAATGCACCACACGACCATTCAGAATAAGCGGGACCGACGCAGGGGCGGTAATTATTGTAGCTAATTTTATTGGTTACGCCTGACCAATACGTACTGATTTCGTTTTGGTCCCAATAAATGAAGTTTACTCGTTCATCGTTGATTTGGCCTTCTTTAGCAGCAATATGATTAAAGCCAAGAGACAGTACTACACTCGCAGCAATGCCTAACGTCGCTAAGGACTTTGTCAGACCTTTCATTGTTTTCTCCTTTCTAGCAAATTCTTTGCATAATTGAATCTATAGAAGTACTTCTTAGCTATCTATTTAATTACATTATTAATGATATAGGTCCAAATGTGAAACAATTTTTTAGTAAATAATTATTTTTTTCACATCAAAACTTATACTCCTTTATTTTAGCTGGTTTACTTTAAATTATAGGAAATTATAGTGGTTGATTTTTACGTCTGTATGTATGGTTTGACCAAGAAACGATCGATTGCTATATAATGAAGGAATGAATTCAAAGGAGACTCATCCATGGTCACATCAATGAAACGGAAGACCAGTGAAGCTATGGTCGAACCATTACTCAAATCCATGAATCCCATCAATGCACGTACTTTCCCAACCACCATCCAAGAAGGTCGTGATCTCGTCAATAAGATCGTTGCGGTCACGATCAATCGAGAACATAAAGAAAGTTTTTATACGGATTACGATGTTTATACCATCGAATCTTATTTTAGTCATGTTGAAGGTCATGAATTATTAAAGACCACCGTATCCCTTGAACATAGCTTTCGAACGGAACCAGGGAATGATTTCAATTGTGATTGTAAACGCCATGGTTACTTTTTCTGTTGCCATGCCTATGCGACGTATTTATGGTTATATCGCAATAAGATCGCTCAAGTCGATACTTATCATTGGGCAGCGAAAGGATTTGAACATACCGAGACGCTTTACAACTTAGCAAAATATCGGGATAATGCGACGGCATTACAAAATCTATTCAATGAGGGTGGTCAAACCATCGATTTCAAACAATATCTCCCGATTCATCTAAAACCATACTTTAAAAATAATAAATTACGCTTTAAAGCTGGGATCGATAAGCTATATACCATCAAAAACTTACAAGAGTTTTTGGAAGCCGTGGATACTGGATCCACCTATACCGTTGGTAAGACCAATTTAAAACTATCTCCCGACCATTTTGAAGACACGGATCATGATTATATCCAAATGATCCGTCAATTCGTGGCGGAACAATCCAAACGCGATCGTAGTGAAATGGCAGGGATCCCACTTCAAGAGTATGGGGCATTGATCTATCAACGTTTAAAAGACACCAGTGACTATGGTTTGATCAAGGATATCATTTTTTACCATGATCAAGCCACATTAGTCTTGACCCAAATCAATCCTCAAGTGGTCCAACTTTCTTTCTTATGTTGGGCAGATAGTGATCCCCGTCAAATCATCCATCGCTATTATTTAAAAGATCATGGTTATATCCAGATCACCACGGAATATATCCACGCGGATCTACGCGTGGATATCATGCCCGTCAATGAAAATATCGGTCGATTATTGGATCAATTAGTTCCCAATGAAGGGATATCGATCCCTCGAGATATGATGGATTCGACCATCAATGCCATATTACGCAATGCCAATAACCAATTGAATATCGAATACATTGGTTTCGATGATGATATCAAGGATATCAATTTCGATAGTGGTAAAACGTGTATCTGTAAGTTATATATCGATTTGAATGATGAAGGTCAAGTCATCATTGAAGAATTCAATAGTATCGATGGTGTTGTTTATCCCAATGGTTTCTTAGATCATGACCATGGTTTTACCAATCGTACCTTGATCAATAATACCTTGATGGAATTACCACATAGCTTTGATCCATTAACGGATGCAATGGTGTTAGAACCATCCGATCCCAATGTCATGGACTTTTTACGATATGGCATCCGTGCCATCCAAGATTATGGGGAAGTCTATGCATCCGAAGCCATCAAGCGATTGATGAATCCATCCAATTTCCAAGTTTCCCTTGGTGTACGTTTCAGTAATGGCCTATTAGAACTCGATCTTTCCAATGCATCGATCGACAGTAGTGAATGGGGATCGATCTTACGTTCTTATCGTCGTAAACGTCGCTTTATCAAATTAAGGAATGGTCAAGTCATCGATCTTCAACAAAATGGTCAATTGGAAGCGGCCATGCAATTGATGGATGATCTCAATGTCGATATCGATGATGTCAGTGAAAAAGGAAAAGTCAATGTTGCCGCCAATCGTGTCGCTACATTAAATGCAGATCTCGACCGATTAGGCTTGATGAGTGTTTCTCGAGATGAAACGTTCCAAAAGGAATTGGATGCGTTCAACCATTCTCAAGATTATCACGTCACTATCCCTAAAAAATACCAATCATTATTCCGAGATTATCAACGTATTGGGTATCAATGGTTGGTGTTTATGTTCCATTGTGGATTCAATCCGATATTAGCGGATGATATGGGCCTTGGTAAGACCATCCAAGTCTTGGCGGTATTAGAGAGCATGAAAGGAAATGGTCCTTCCATTGTCATCGCTCCAGCAACATTGGTCTATAACTGGCAAGATGAGATCGATAAATTCCATTGTGATCTTACCGTAGGTGTCGTGGTTGGACCAAAATCGCAACGGAAAGCGATTTATGATACCTATCAAGATTATGATGTGTTATTGACCTCCTATGATTACATGCGTCGTGATGGTGAATTTTTGGAAGATAAACACTTCAATCTTGCGATCTTAGATGAAGCGCAATACATCAAAAATGCCTTGACCAAAAATGCCCAAAGCGTCAAAGCCATCCAAGCGACCCATCGCTTGGCATTAACAGGTACGCCAATCGAGAATTCATTGGCGGAACTATGGAGCATCTTTGATTTTCTGATGCCCGGTTACCTTTATGGGTACAAGTATTTTAAAAAGGAATTTGAAGAACCCATCGTCCATTATCAAGATGATGATCGTATCCAACGGTTACAATCCATGGTCAAACCATTCATCTTACGTCGGGTCAAACAAGAAGTCTTAAAGGAGTTACCTGAAAAGCAAGAATTGGTTCAAAAGATTGATTTCAATGAAAAAGAACGTCAAATGTACCATGCGCAAGTCATGGCTGCGAATACAGAATTACGGCAATTGGATCTATCCTCTGGTCAATCCAAGATGAAAGTGTTGACCTTATTGCTCCGATTACGCCAAATGTGTTGTGATCTGAAATTGATCTATGAGCGCATTGAATTTGATTCCAGTAAATCCATTGCGGCCATGGATATCATCGAAAATGTCAAAGCGGATGGAGACAAGGTGTTATTGTTCTCATCATTTACATCCATGTTGGATATATTGGCCGATATGGCCAAACAACGTGGCATCGCCTTTTATAAACTCACTGGATCCGATTCCAAAGAAAGCCGTAAACAAATGGTCGATGCCTTCCAACACGATGACACACCATTATTCTTGATTTCTTTAAAAGCCGGAGGGACAGGATTGAATCTGACCGCTGCCAATACCGTGATCCATTATGATCCATGGTGGAACCAATCCGCAACCAACCAAGCGACAGACCGTGCCTATCGGATCGGTCAAGAAAATGATGTGACGGTGATCAAATTAGTGGTCAGAGATACCATTGAGGAGCGGATCATCGATCTACAGAATAAAAAACAAGTCTTGAGTGATCTATTCGTACAAACCAATGCGGTTGGTTTGAACCAATTCACCAATGATGAAATCCTTTCATTGTTCCAAGATTAATCATGGTTAAACCATCGATATCCATATAAAATAGATAACAAAGGGAGAATAGAAACCATGAGTGAAAACAAACCCCAACAACAATCCATCCAATTGACATTGGATGTACAAGATGATGAAAAAGAAACAGTGCTTGGTGAACTGGATCAACAAGAAGCAAAAGCCGTCGAAACCGTTGATATTCCCAAAGAACTCAATGAAGATGCATTGAGTACGAGTGAAAAACAACAAGTCGATGATTTTGCCAAACAGATCGATATCACCTCGACTTCCACCATCATCCAATATGGTGCGGCAGCCCAAAAAAAGATCGCCAATTTTAGCGATACCGCGTTAGCCAATGTGCAAACCAAGGATCTTGGTGAAGTGGGTCAAACCTTGACCAACTTGGTCAATGAATTGAAAGGCTTCAATGCCAAAGAAGAAGAAAAGGGATTCTTTGGTCTATTCAAGAAAGCTTCCAATTCCATCGGTCAATTGAAGACCAAGTACGATAATGCTGAACAGAATGTGGATAAGATCGTCGATATCTTACAAGATCATCAAGTGACCTTATTAAAAGATATCTCCTTGTTAGATCAATTGTATGAACGCAACCAAGTCAATACGAAAGAATTGACCATGTATATCTTGGCTGGATATAAAAAGTTGAATATGGTCAAGACCAATGAATTGCCCCAATTGAAAGCCAAAGCGGAAGCCAGTGGCTTACAAGAAGATGCCCAAGCTTATAATGATTTGGTCAATTCAGTCGATCGTTTTGAAAAGAAATTGCATGATCTGGAATTAACACGAATGGTATCCATCCAAATGGGACCACAGATCCGTTTGATCCAGAATAACGATACGCTGATGACGGAAAAGATCCAGTCCACACTGGTCAATACCATTCCTTTATGGAAGAGTCAGATCGTATTGGCATTGGGGATCCACCACTCTAAAGAAGCCATGCAGGCTCAAAGTGAAGTCTCCAAGATGACCAATGAGTTATTGAGAAACAATGCGAAAACACTGCATATGGCCACTGTGGAAACAGCGAAGGAAAGCGAACGTGGTATCGTGGATATCGAGACATTGGAGAATACCAATCGTGAATTGATCGCTACCTTGGATGATGTGTTGAAGATCCAGCAGGAAGGCAGAGAAAAACGCGCGGCTGCAGAAGTGAAATTGGTCAATATCGAAAATGAATTGAAGAGTAAATTATTGAATCTGAACATGCAGCGTAAAAGCGATGATGATGGTTCGGCCAATGCATAAATGAAAAGATCGGCAATCTCTATGGATTGCCGATCGTTTCATATTCGCAATCGTAATGAATTCGATAGTTATCAAATATGAATAATGTGTTTTTCGATGATTATAATGATGGTATGTGGAGGATAAAACCATGAGTGAATTCAAACAGATGTTTCCATTAGGTCGACCCAACGATGCGTATGCCCAATATTTTATTGGTCAGTCGTATCTTGCACCCATATCGACCCAACAGATCAATATTTCCAATGTGACATTTGAACCCGGATGTCGCAATAACTGGCATATCCACCATGCGGATCAAGGTGGTGGACAGATATTGATTTGTACCGCTGGAAAAGGATGGTACCAACAATGGGGTGAAAAAGCCATTGAACTGCATCCAGGGGATGTGATCAATATCCCTGTTGGTGTCAAGCATTGGCATGGTGCGACTAAGGATAGCTGGTTCAGTCAAT
>CALVCY010000114.1 GCA_944326175.1 uncultured Erysipelotrichaceae bacterium | reverse complement strand
TCGAAGCATTGATATTCAACACCAACGATGTGGCAAAACCTGATACGATGCCACCAAAGATCGTGATCAGAATGATTTCATCCGTAAGCTGGATCTTGGGTAATACCGCTGTAAATATGGATGTCAGAGTGAACCAGACCACCGTATAGCTGGTGAAGTGTTTGCCAAGGGGCTTGGCAAACAATACGGCGATGATGATATTCAACGCAAAATAAACAGGTGAAAACGTTAGCGGGATATTAACCATATTGGCTAATTGATACAACAATCGAGAGATACCGGCCGTACCACCGGGGAATAAATTGCCGTATTCGACAAAGATATTCATGGAGATCGAGTAGATCAAGGATGATACGATCAAAATCAGTGCACGATATATGGTTTTATGACGATCATCGACATTTTTGAGCATTCCCATGGTTGAAACCACCTTTAATATTTAATTCTAATTCAAACAGTTCTTATATTAGCATCTGTAACGATTGATTACACAAAGAAACGAAAAACAATATCCATTGTTCTATCATGCATGCTAATTTGCTATTTATTTACTTTTACATTTTCATCCCAAAACAAACCCTTTCTGCAATTTAATTGTCTTACTGCTTCATTGGATGGTTAATAAGCTTTATAAAGAGATCGAGGTATCGTTACCCCTTTTGCAACTTTCTAAAAAAACTCTTGTGTTTTATATGCCCATTTGCTTTAATAGTCATGCGCCTTCATAGTTCAATGGTAAAACAAGTCCATGGTAAGGACTAGTTCTCAGTTCAACTCTGGGTGAAGGCACCATTTAAAATAAATACGCACTGCTCGAATCGAACAGTGCGTTTTACTTATACGATTTCCTTTGGATATGCAACTAAATCTGCAATCGAGAATAGACACACTTCAATAAAGCGAAGGACATCAGCCACCAAAAGAAACCTTGAATGATCTGTAAGATGATGGTTAAACCATAACTATACTGGAAATAAGTATATCGATTGGACAAAATGAACAAACCATAAACCACAGATCCTAGACCATCATAGGCCACATCGGAAAGCATGGAAAAGATCAACATCATCACCAAAGATGACAATAAGCTTGCGATCACGCCATTGAATTTGAAAGCAACACTGATAAACAGATTCAAAGCGATCAATAACAGCAAAAAGTAGGATAACACCAAATAAAGAAAGTAGGATCCGATGGTCAAACCATCGAATGCGATCTGGATAGTATTGCTCCATAATGCAAAACTGCCATCGGCACCTAAGCCATGGTATACCGTGGTATAGACCAACAATAATGAGCCAATGGTGTAACCATACATCACAATGGTATAAACCATCGCACACATCCAATAATACCGATGCAATCGTTTTCCTAAAGGATACGTGGTTTCTAAGGGAAGCAACGTGGAAAGATGTAAATGATCTACACTCCGAGCGATGATCAATAACACCACGAATGCTTGTGCCAAAACGATCGGAAGCATATTAGAAACCAATGCATACATCCCACCACTGTTCGGTATGGTATAACCATCATTCAAATGGATCGGATCAAGGTTTTCATCCAGAAAACGTGTACACAAGCGAAAGACTTCGATAGTTCGAATATCGGAGATCAGATTGAGCAAAATGTCTTTTCGACTCATCCCTTCCAAGGCAACAAAGGAATCAGTGGTTCGAATCGTTTCAACCAATTCTGAAACACGGATATTCAATGATTCGACCACAGTATCCGAAAGGATCTTTTGAAATTGGGTCTCATCCAATCGTCCTTGATAATTTTGATACCATTGATGTTGCACATCGATCGCTTCAAAACCATAGGTCGTATCAGATACGTACACATTATTAAAAGAAAACAATGATAAAAGTGGTATAAGCAAGGAGATACCCATCAAAAGAACATTGATCCGATCAAAGACGAGCGTGGTCAAACCATGTCGGATATAAAAACGAAATCTAACCATAGATCCTCATATACACATCATTAAGATCAGGCTTTACCATGGTCCAGGATGGTTCAACCATTTGATTGCTGATAAAACGCACCATCGGCTCTGGTTTGAAGCGAATATCGACGATGGTCGCATCATCCGGAAGATCCTTCACTTCTTTCTGTTTGACATATACTGTTCCATCCAATGCGTCGATCAATGTATCCACTGCTCCGCTTGCACATAACTTCCCATCTTTGAGCAGCCAAACCGTATCGGCGATATCTTCGATATCCGATACGATATGGCTGCTTAAAATCACGATGCAATGTTCACTCAATCTTGAAAGCAATGTTTTAAAACGGATGCGCTGACGTGGATCCAATCCAACGGTTGGTTCATCCAGTAATAGGATCTTGGGTGCGTTGATCAAGGCTTGGGCGATCCCCACACGCTGTCGCATCCCGCCACTTAATGTTTTAAGCTTTCGATTTTTATACATGAGTAGATCCAAATCGATCAAAATGGTTTGGATCCTTTCGTCAATGGTCGAACCATCTACATTCTTCAACGCTGCCACATAACGCAGATAATCCTGAAGTTTCATATGCCCATAAACACCAAAATGCTGGGGAAGATATCCCAGCAAAGATTGATAATAACGGGTATATATGGTCGAACCATCGTATAGGATGCTCCCTTGATCCGGTTGGATCAAGGTAGCCAATGCATTCAATAATGTGGATTTACCCGCACCATTTTCTCCCAATACCCCACAGATACCATTGGTCAATGTAGCACTCAATCCATCCAATGCGATGGTCGAACCATAGGATTTTTTGATTCCATCAAGCACCAAACGATCCATATCGCACCCCTTTTTTTACCTTTGAAACCGTCAAACCCATGCATACCAACGCCAAAACGATCCATCCGATACACCAACTGATCTGGATCAAACCATGCATGGTTTCAACCATCGTCAATAGCGAAACCAACGAAAATTGGACCAGTGCATTGATCAAAAAATTGATCAATAGCCCCACTGATCCCTTTTTGATCTTCAAACGGATCAATAAACTGCTTGCAGATAGTGAAAGCATGGAACAGATCAACGTGATCGCACTGATGCCATCGATCAAGTCAAAATGACGCAACGCATTGACCCCGATGATACAAATCAGTAAAACCCCACTATTCAATATCGTCAGATAGAGAAATCGGATCGCCACTAACAATCCATAATCAAAGGGATAAGTGCGATGCAACGCGATCAGATCGGCGCGTTTGGCATCCGCACATTCCAATGCCGCAATCAATGGAAATATGGTACAAACCATACCCAAGTAGATCATCATTTCGATCTTGCCCGCACTGGTAGAAACCATCCATTCGATCAGTAATACCAAAATATACAAGGCATACGTCAAATGATTGAGATAACGCGCCTGGTTAAGGATGACGGCAACCATATCCAGTTTAACGGAAGCAACGATCTCTGTTTGTTCGATCGCTCGAGTCACACTTGCAAGGGATGCCTGTTTCAATGTGGGATCGATTGGTATTTTCAATGCATCAAATTTCATGACTTGTCCTTTCCATATAATTGCTTCAATTTATCTAGACCCAATTTGATCCTGGATTTGACCGTGGATGGATTGGTGGAAATCATTTGTGCGATCTCTTTGGTGGTATAACCATAGATCTTATTCAATACGATCGCTTCCCTTTGGGATGTTGGTAGATCCATCAATAAACGCAACAATACACTAGCATCATCACTATCCTGACAAGTGACCAGATATTCGATGGTCTCACCAGCATCATCCGGTCTTGATTTGACAAAGTAGTCATTGGCGACATTGACGGCGATCTTGAAAAGATACTGTTTAAGAGGATAACGATGGTCATAACCATTGAAATAACGGATGAATCGCAAGAACGTTTCCTGGGTCAGATCATAGCTATCCGTTCTATTGCGCGTTTTGTAAACCAAGAATCGGTAGATATCATCGTAATAACGACCAATGATCTGGTTGAAACCCTCTTTATCCCCTTTCTCGATCGCTTTCAATGCTTGTTTGTCTTTTAGATCATTCACGCTTTTACTTCCTTTGCGCCAATGAAGCGATTATACAGATAAAGCCCTGCTCCACTCAATATCGCCGTCAAACCATAAACGATCAGTGATGTCATCCAATCATTGGAAAACAATGCATCCCCGACCATGGTCGAAGTGATGATCGATGGGATACGGGCGATGGTGGTGATCGAAAGAAAGGATAAGAAACCGATCTTAGTCAAGGGCATGATATACGTCAAGATATCCTTTGGGGTACCGGGGATCAAAAAGATCACGAACAAAATAATGGATAAATGGCGTGAATCATCGAGAAATTTGAATCGATCCATCTCATCCGCTTTGAAAAATAAGGAAAGCAAATCGATATGAAAATGCCGTATGACTAAAAAGATCAATGAAGAGGCGATCGCGGAAGCGATCATGCAGATCAACATCCCATTGACACAACCAAAACAATATCCAGCCAATACTTCCACGATCTCACCGGGTAAAAAGGCCAGTATGATCTGAGCCATATTGATCAATGTAAAGACCATATAGGAAAAGATGCCATAGTGGTTCAACCATTGTCGAAATGTGGTTGGATCGGATAATAAGGTCACAAATGGTCGATACACTATCGCACAAAGCACAGCAATGAGCACCACAGGGACCATGATTTTAAGGATCGATCGATAATTAGATTGCAACCATTGTTTCATAACTTTACTTCTTTCACTGATACTTACCGATCCAAGTGGGGAAAAAGATTAAAAAAAATCATGGTTTGCACCATGATTCTTTTTATATCGCGTTAGCTATTATTCGATCGCGCCGACCGGGCAGGTACCGACGCAAGCCTGGCAATCGACACAGACTTCCGGATCGCATTCAGCTTTCCCGTCATCCTTTAACTGGATCGCACCTGTCGGGCAAACACCGGTGCAGGCACCGCAACCGATGCAAACGTCCTTATTGACTTTAACAGCCATGATTTATTCCTCCTGTTTACATATTTCATTTTACCCAGTGGTTCGACCAAATTCAATGTGGTATGACCATCTTTTATGCAAAAGTTGAAACTTTTCACAAGTTAGATATTTCGTACAATTATTGATAAAATCAGCGGATCGGAAAGTCCGATCCGCTGATTCAATGATATGGATTAAAGTTCGTTGTAATATTCGATGGCGTAATTGACGGCATCTTTGAGTGCAGTGGATGTCACTGTGGCACCACTGACCGCTTCCACACTATCTAGATCGCTCTGACCTTCCACCAAAGCGGTCAAATAGTCAGAACCATCTTCACACAATACCGCACCGACGCCTTCGCTTTCGGTATGATCACGGACGCTGATCTCACTGATCGTACCTGTGGCATCATCAAATGTGACATGGGTCTCCACTTCTCCACCATAGCCCTGTGTGACCACTTCAACAGTGGTTTTACCATCGGCAGTGGTATGGTTGGTGACACCATTGTAAAGTTCACCATTGATGGCAACATAGACCATACGTTGGAAATCACCGACAAAGGCGATAGTCGCACCCGCGATCGTGTCTCTTTCTTCGATCGGTTCACTTTGTTGATTGACTGTTTGGAACATGACATAGACATCATCCAATGTCATATTGTTGGCTAAGATATAATCCACGATGGCGTCGATCTGTTCACCATAACTTCTTCCACCATGGAATCCAGCAAAGGAAACCCGGTTGGTGCCGGCGACGAATGAACCGTCTTTATATAGACCGAAAATGGCCAAAAGATCGGATACCGGTGTATCCATGGTCAAGGTGATATCGGCTTCGTTGGCCAGATACTGGTAGATCATCAAGGCATCTTCTTCACTTAATTCTTCACCGGTGTAATTGGTGATGGTCAAATCAGCAAATACGGTAGAATCATCCAATACAGGTGTGGTGGCGGTGATCATATATTGACCGAATTTGGTTTCATAACCATTGATCTGCAATTTGACCAATTCGAATCCATCATCTGTTTGAGCTACTTCCGCATCGGAAACATTCATTTCATAGCCATACAGGTCTTTTTTGGAATATTCGTCATCACTTCCCATATTACGGATGATATCGAAATTTAGAGAGGTGATGATCCCATCGGTGGTCTCACCTTCAAAAATGAACGTATCATTTTTCGGTAAACCGGCCGAGGTGGTCCCTTTCATTTCATAGTGGGCACTGAATGGTACCACGTTGGCACTAGTTTCAGTTGTGGATGGAGTTTCGGAGCTTGCAGGTGTTTGTGAAGTTGTTGGTGTGTTGGAAGCACAACCGGCAACCACAAACGCCAGTGCAAGCACAGAAAGACGTTTCATGTTCATGTTTTTTTCCTTTCTTTGATGGCACAACCATCGAATTGTCACAAAATTAACACATTCGCACTTCTTGTGACAACCATAGTAATGAAAAATGAAAGAAAAGTACTGAAAAACACAAAAGATCAAACGGATGATACAATGAAAACCATGAATAAATCATTGATTTATGCATGGGCGTCCCATGGGTTGACCATCGCCATGCTATTGATCGGTTTGATCCCATGGATGAACCATATACGCTTGAATTTATGTGGATATAAAACCCTCTATCCCCTATTGGCGTATGGTTTGACCATACTGATGGCCGTCAATACCACCCTATTTCTTCACAAACGATATGATCAAAAGATCATTTGGTCATTACCATCTTTGAATTTGCTGTTATTCATTTTGCCCCAGAATTATCTCATCAGCGATGCGATCCATGCAGTGGGATTGTTTTTGATCAGCGGATGGATCATCATGGTTTCTATTTACCCCAATATGCGTCAAATCAAAATACTGGCCATTGCGGCAACTGCCGCCCTGGCCAGTATGGGTTTGACGCTCAACATCAACTATTTTGCAGAATTCTGTTTTCTGACTTATTTGGAATATATCATGGTCTTACCATTATTCAAAGCCACGTTCCACCGATAACACGGAATCGATCTTCTTTAAATTGCTCATCACCGTTTTGACATGATCGATATCCCTGACCCGAATGATCACCTTGGTGGTCGTGATCAACAATTGCTGGTTCACGGAGGAATTGATATAGATCAGATCAGCCTTGTTGGCTGCCAATGCGGTCACGATATCGGTCAACAGGAAATTGCGTTCCTTGCTTTGGATGATCAATAACGATTCAAAACTGGAATCCCCTTTTTCACTGTCCCAATGCACATCGATCAATCGGGTGGTCTTCGCCACATTGGGACAATCTTTACGGTGGACTTTGACCCCATTGCCTTTGGTGATAAAACCAACGATCTCATCTCCATAGACCGGATGGCAACAGCCCGCTAACGACAACATGATGGAATCCACTCCTTCCACCACCACACCATGAGAGCTCACCCGTGAGCGCTTGACAGAGGTGTTTTTGTTGGAAAGGATCTTCATCAACATCTCATTATTGGCTTCAGACAACGGCCGTTTCTGGTTGGTCAATTTTTCGATGACATTGATCACAGAGATGGATTTGACTGCAATGCCATACATCAATTCATCATAGTTATTGACTTGAAACTGACTGACGATGGATTCGATGCGTTTTTTGTCCATGAACTCATTGACGTCGAATTCGCGACGTTTGAGTTCATTGCGTAACATGGTCTCACCATTTTCGACCTGGCTTTTCCGTGCTTCCTGTTCTTTTTTTTGCAAAAAGCTTTTGATCTTGCTTTTTGCCTGATTGGTCTTGACGAATTTGAGCCAATCTTCGCTAGGTCCACCGATCGTTTTACTGGTCTTGATATTGACCACATCCCCGGTTTTCAACACGGTGTTGAGCGGGACCATGATGTCATTGACGGTCGCACCGATGCAGGAATGACCGACATCGGTATGGACACGGTAAGCAAAGTCGATGCACGTGGAGCCTTGGGGCAGATCGATGACCCGACCCATCGGCGTCATGACATAAACATTGGAGCTGAAAAAATCCGTGGATAAGGTATCCATGAAATCGGTGGCCTGACCATCGGATTTCATTTCCTTGCTCAGCGTGGACACATCTTTCAACCACGGCAATTGCGCTTCGATATCCTTCTGTTCCAGTTTGGGATCGTATTTGGTCCCTTCCTTGTAACGCCAATGGGCCGCCACACCACGATCAGCCACCTGATCCATTTCTTCGGTACGGATCTGGATCTCAAAAATCTTACCGCCTTTGCCAACGACCGTGGTATGCAAAGATTGATACATGTTGGGTTTAGGAACGGCGATGTAATCTTTTAATCGACCCGGGATCGGACGATATTTGGAATGGATATACCCCAAGATTTCATAACAATTGGTTTCTGTTTGCGTGACGATACGGATCGCCAAAAGATCAAGGATCTCATCGAAACGTTTATGCTTGGTAACCATTTTTTTATAGATGGAAAAAAGATGCTTCGAACGTCCGAAAATACGGAACTTGAATCCGTGTTTGCGCAACATCTTGCTGATCTCGTTGATCATTTCTGCGACTTGGGCATCGCGTTCGCTTTTCTTGTTTTCGACCAAATGAGCGATATGATGGTATTCGTCGTTATCCAGATACATGAATGAGAGATCTTCCAATTCGTTTTTGATCTCACTCATACCTAAGCGATGGGCGATCGGTGCATAGACATCCAATGTCTCCCGGGATATTTTTTTCTGTTTTTCTGGCGATTGGTATTTCAGGGTGCGCATGTTGTGGAGTCGATCGCACAGTTTGATGATGATCACCCTTAGATCTTTCGCCATCGCGATCATGATCTTGCGATGGTTTTCTGCCAGATATTCCTTTTCGTTTTTGAATTTGAGGGAACTGATCTTGGTCACGGCTTCGACCATATCGGCGACTTGCTCGCCAAAGTCGGCGGCCACTTGTTCCTTGGTCACACCACAGTCTTCGACAACATCATGCAAAAGACCCGCAACGATGGTTTGCGGGGAAAGCTTGAGATTGGTCAGATAATACGCCACGCAATAAACATGGACCACATAGGGTTCACCACTTTTGCGGAATTGGCCTTGATGACATTTCGTGGCAAAATCGATCCCCTTTTGGATCAGAGCCAGTGAATCGGGATTGGAAATGTATTGCTTGGCATTGTCAATGATGACGGATGGATCCGTGATCGACACTGGTCCGCTTTGCATACATCCCACCTCCCCTTTTTAAAACGCGTATTCAAATTTTCACATACTTTACACCATATTGCAGGTGCAGTTGAAAATTATTCTTGAAAATATTTTCAGATATTGACCATAAACAAAGAAAGAGACCTTACGGTCTCTTTGAAATTCGATACGTTAAAAATGGTCGAACCATCTTAATACTGCATGACAGTAAAAACATCCATGTCTTTGAGTAATTCGCGTCCTTTCAGATCGACCAGTTCGATCAAGAAAGCGGCACCGACCACTTCACCACCCATCAACTCGACCAGTTTACGTGTGGCATCCACCGTACCACCGGTGGCTAACAAATCATCGATGATCAATACACGTTGCCCCGGTTTGACGGAATCTTTATGCATGTGCAATGTATTATGCCCATATTCCAAATCATAGGTCACGCTGACCGTCTCGCGCGGCAATTTGCCCGGTTTTCTGACCGGTACGAAACCGACATTGAGTTCATAAGCGACCGGACAACCAAAAATAAATCCACGGGATTCCGGACCAGCCACCACATCGATGTTTTTACTGCGAGCAAATTCAATGATCGCATCACACGCTTGATGGAAAGCTTGTGGGTTTTGCATCAATGGTGTGATATCCCGAAACAATACTCCCTTGGTGGGAAAATCTTGAACATCCGCAATCGTTTCTTTTAAATCCATAAGTTCGAATCTCTCCTTGTCAACACGGCTCAATTATACGATAAGCACATCCTCAATTCGAGCCTGAATCGTCGTTTTATTGCGGAAGATGTGGTTGGATAACGTAAAGATCCAGGGATGATGCATCAATTTTTCCACATCCGTGATCTTAAAGCTCAAGGCTTCAAAGGGATAACCGGTGTTGAATTTGGGATAGGTATTTTTTAAAAGCATCAGCGAATTAACGGCAGGTTTATTTAATGTGAACAAAGGTTGGGGATGGGTTTTGTCATAAGGCATCAATAATTCCAATGCGTTCATCAATCGTGTATCGATTTGGATGGGGGCAATGGAGAATAATGGTATGACCACCTTTTGAGGGTGGATCGTTTGGGCCAGGATGGAAAGATCATGGATAAAACCATCCATGTTTTCTTTTTTTAGTGAAAAGCCAAGTGCTGCAGCATGGCCCCCAAAGGTTTCCATATGATGGCTCAATGGGGATAATGCTTCATATAGAT
>CALVCY010000113.1 GCA_944326175.1 uncultured Erysipelotrichaceae bacterium | reverse complement strand
CAACGGCACCTAAGAAGATGGTCAGACCCATGATCAATGTGTAGTCACGATTATTGACACTGGAGACGAATTCTCTTCCGATACCGGGAATGGTAAACAGTGTTTCAATAACGAACGAACCGGTGACTAAAGAGGCAAATAATGGACCACAGTAGGTAATGACCGGTAATAATGCATTACGCAATGCGTGTTTGATCACGACGGTCAGATCCGCTGTTCCCTTGCTTCGTGCCAGGATGATGTAATCCTTATTCATGACATCGCGCAACGAGGAACGCGTCAATCGCGTGACCATAGCGATCGGCGAAAGCGATAGCGCGATGACCGGAAGCACATAATTCAATGGTCCATCCAGACCGATCAACGGGAATATTTTCAATTGCACACCGAAGGCGATCATCAATAGCAACGCCACGATGAAGCTTGGCAAGGACACGCCCAATGTGGCGATCACCGTGATCACACCGTTGACCCATCGATGCTTTGTCAATGCACCAACGATACCCAATGCGATACCGATCACGATGGAAACACAGAATGCCACCGCACCGAGTTTGAATGTATCCGGTGCACGCTGGATGATGATATCCGTCACATTTTGACCACGTCGGGCAATGGATTCACCAAAATCGAAATGAAGCACGTTTGCCATATAGGTGACATATTGCTCACCCACTGGTTTATCCAGATTGTATTTGGCTTCCATAGCAGCAATGACTTCAGGTGCAATATTTTTATTATCCTGAGTGAACGGGCTGCCGGGAATGGCATGCATCAGAAAGAACGTCAGACTTGTCAAAATAAACAGAGTCAACAAACCAACGCCTAATCGTTTGCAGATGTATTTGACCATAAATTACTTCCTTTCCCCTTGCTCTTCCAAATAGAAGATGGACCTAGAATACCACCGTGTTCCCACAATGACATGTATTTTCAAATTTTTTATGAAAATATTTTCATAATTTACATATCATCGTTCGTTCCAATATCGTTATGGCCACAGATACGGCAAAAACGCCTTAAATATCGCTTCGATCGCAATGAAAAAGATTTCAAAAATTATGAAAGTCATTTATGCATCGGATAGCAAAAAGAGTAAAGTATCACGCATAAGGGTAAATGGACATGAAAGGGGTTTGAATCTATGAAGAAATATGAATTGGATATGATCAACGGTCCTTTGTTGAAAAGTATCCTGTTATTCAGCGTGCCGTTGATGCTATCCAGTCTATTGCAATTATTATTCAATGCAGCAGATATCGTTGTGGTCGGACAGTTTTCCGGTCCACAGGCACTCGCTGCGGTTGGTGGGACCAGTTCCATCGTGTTTCTACTGACGGCATTATTAAATGGATTGAGTGTTGGTACCAATGTCGTGGTGGCGCGTTTTGTCGGACAAGGTGATCCACGCAAGATCCATGATTCGGTCCATACATCGATGATGATGGCCATCGTCGGTGGTTTGATCATCACCGTGATCGGTGAATTATTGGCCCGACCCATGTTGGCGATGATGAGTACACCCGATAATGTCATTGATCTCGCCACTTTATATTTAAGGATCTACTTTCTCGGTACAGTTTCTATTGCTGTGTATAACTTCGGTGCCGCCATTTTACGAAGCAAAGGCGATACGCAACGACCATTGTATTACTTGTTTGCCGCCGGCGTGATCAATGTCGTTTTGAATTTATTCTTTGTCATCGTCTGCGGTATGAGTGTCGATGGGGTTGCCATCGCGACCATCATCTCCCAAACCGTTTCCGCCATTTTGATCTGGATCACCTTGATCAAAGAAGAAGGGCCCATGCAGTTACATGCGAAAGAATTACGATTCAATCGTTTTGCTGCGATCGAGATCATCCGTATCGGTTTGCCAGCCAGCATTCAAAGTATGGTCTTTTCATTTTCCAATATCATCATCCAATCCTCCATCAATTCATTTGGGGATATCGTAATGGCCGGCAACTCTGCGGCCGCTAATATCGAAAGCTTTGTTTACATCAGCTGCAACGCTTTCTTCCAAGCCTGCATGACCTTTACCGGTCAAAATGTGGGCGCAGGCAATACCAAACGGATCAATAAAATTTTTATCCAGTGTTTGATCTTGGTTACCGTGGCTGGATTTGCCACCGGTGGTTTTGCTTATTTGTTCCGTGATTTCTTTTTATCCCTATATTCCAGTGATCCTGCAGTAATTTCTGCCGGTAACGATCGCATGTTATATGTCGTATTGCTTTGCTCACTCAACGGGATCTTGGATGTGATCGTTGGTTCGATGCGTGGTATGGGTTATTCCACCATCCCAACGATCATCACCATTGCCGGGATCACCGGAGTCCGATTGATCTGGATCGCAACGATTTTCCAGGCATGGCCGACATTACCGGGGTTATATCTTTGCTTCCCAGTATCCTGGATCGTGACATCGTTATTCCAGATGATCTGTTGGTTCTATGTCCGCAATCATTTGGATCGCCATCAGCCGCAAGTGGTGTGAATGATCTTTCCAGCCAAAAGAAAACCAGAGCTGTTGAACTCTGGTTTTCCTTTGGCTTTATGGATTATCGCATCCATCGTTTGATGTTCTCAGAATCGATCCATTCACTGATCCCATCAATGATCAAGATAATCCCGATGATCCGCAACGTCGTGGTAATGGCACCAAATGGATTGAAGAAAATAAGAAGACCTAGGACGATCACCACGATCCCGCGGATCATGGTCGTGGTCGAACCACCGTATCCCTGTTTTTTCAAACTAGACGCATTCAACAGTGTCTGGATCCCATCTGCCATCATGAAAATCGAAATCACCGTCGGGATCAAACCAAGGAATGAACCTGGTGCAACAAATAAGATCAAACCAAAGATCACGTAAGCGACCGCTGCGATCAAATCGATCGGCATACCATAGAATTGACGGGTTTGCTGATATGCCATAAATGCGACCACGCCTTTATACAGCAATACAGCACCGATACCATAGCAGACGATTCTTAATGAAAGATTCGGCACAAAAAACAATAAGACTCCGATCAGGATATAGAGAATGGCATTGCTGGTTTTGAATTTACGCAATGCATCGAGAAATGAATTCAACATATTGATTACCTCTTTTCGATCCAATCATGGGATTGGATACCTTCATTATGCGTTGATTCTGCAAAAATACAATGAATATGCAATGTGAGTTTATGTGAAGTTGAAAAAACTGATCGATTTTGAGGGATCGATCCGTTTTTATCCACTTTACTAATTGAAGAACATTTCTTTGGTGTATTTGCTGATGTTAAGCGCATGATCACCGATCCGTTCATAATCGGTCAACAATTCAGAATAGACCAATGAAATCTCACTGCTGTCCTTGCCACCTTTTTCCATACGTTCCAGCTGGTTTTGCCGGAATTGGATGGTCAGATCATCGATTTCTTGTTCTTTCTCCTTGACCATGGCCCGTACCGATTCATAATCCGTCTGTTCCGGATTTTCGACCAAGGTCAGAATATCGAGACTGGTCACTTTCATCGTATACACTTCATCCTGATTGACTTTGGGTAACGGGGTTTTATGTTTGGAAAGCTCCTCACCGTATTCATTGAAATTGATCGCATGATCGCCGATGCGTTCCAGATTGATCACGATCGTATACAGGTTCTGGAATCGGGTGGCTTCCATCTTATTGACGGAACTGGTCAATGCGTTGGAAATGAATCCGGAAATCTCCGTGGTCAGATAATCCAACAATTCTTCGCGTTGATTGATGATCTCGCTTTTTTTGGCATCGTAATTGATCAACTGGTCAAAACTATCCGCAATGTTTTCTTGCACCAATTTACCCATCCGTTTGATCTCATTGATGGTTTGTTTGAGATAGATCATGGATGTACCGATGGTCTTATCTTCATGAACCGGTTGGATGTATACCAATTTTTTAGCTAGATCGGTTTCACTCTGTTTGACCGGCAGCAATGTCTGGGCAAATTTGACCAAATATTGACCGACCGGTAACAATAGCAGCGTGGTAACGACGTTGAATAACGTATGCATATTGGCGATTTGTGCCGATACGC
>CALVCY010000112.1 GCA_944326175.1 uncultured Erysipelotrichaceae bacterium | reverse complement strand
AATAACGATTCAAGATATATTCCGGGATTTCATCATTGGCCATCACCACCGTATCCAATGGACAATGATGACTTTCCAATGCATGGACATGATCTTCCATGGTATAACCATCCGTTTCCCCGGGTTGTGTCATGGCATTGCAAAAATAGATCTTTGGTGCATGGCAATGCACCAATGCATCCGTGATCTCCGGAATGATGACATTGGGTAAAATCGAGGTATACAGCGAACCGATCCCATAAATGATGACATCTGCATTCAAAATCGCCTGGACCGCATTGATATTGGCATGCACCGGCACATCATAAAACACCCGGGAAATGGTATTGACCATCGTCGGTATGTTTTTTTCACCTCTGACTCTTGTCCCATCTTCCATTAATGCATTCAACGTAACGATCTGTTCTGTCACTGGTAAGACATCGCCGACGGTATGCAACAGATCACTTAAGATCCGGATGCTTTCTTCAAAAGAGTGGGTGGTATTGGCCAATGCGGTAAAGATCAAATTACCTAGGTTATGACCCAAGACATCCGTTTCATTGGTGGTGGAACCATTCTCTTCCGTGAATCGATAATTCATCAATGCCGTCAGTATCCCATTTTGATCATTACTTAATGCCAAAAGGACATTGCGGATATCCCCCATGGCCGGTAAATGAAACAACGCGCGTAATCTTCCGGTGGAACCCCCATCATCCGCCACCGTGACGATAGCCGTCACATGGATATCGGGGATATCCTTGATACTTTTGCAGATCAGTGATTGTCCATGACCACCCCCGATGATCACCACCTCTTTTTGTTTATTGGACATAATATCCCACCTTGTCTCTGTGGTTTTTATAACACCGATAGCGTTTTGAATAGCGATCATACAACGCATTGGCCACCGCCACACTGCGATGCTGACCACCGGTGCAACCGATCCCTACTGTGAAATGATTCTTTCCTTCCTTAATATATTGTTCAAATGAATAATCCAGGAAAGATTCCAATCGTTTCATATACTCTCGAGTCGTATCACAATCCATGACATAGTCAAAGACGGGTTGATCATCCCCACTTAAATGCGTCAATTCTTTCACCCAATACGGATTGGGCAAAAAGCGGACATCGATCAAAATATCGGCATCCATCGGGATCCCGTTTTTATATCCGAATGAAATAAAGGAAATCGAAAATTCCGGGGAATCGGTCAACTTGAACGTTTCAATCACTTTCTTTTTTAACGCCGATGGCGTTAAAAACGTGGTATCGATGGTGATTTGAGGTACATCTTGATAGACGCGAAATAAACGCCGTTCCACCGCGATGGCTTCTTCAAGTGTGGTGGCCTGATTGGTAAGTAACAGTGGATGCATGCGTCGAGTGGATTTATAGCGGTGTAGCAAAGTATCGTTGGAGGCATCAATAAAGCAGATGATCAAATCGATGGATTCATTGGTCAATGCTTTGACAAAATCCATGAAATTGTTGGCTGTGGTGGATAACGCCACATTTTGGTAACGGGGATTAGTATTGTTGGCGATGCATTGGTGGATGAAATCATCCAATAATTCGATGGGTAGATTATCGATACAGGTATAACCGATATCTTCCATCACGGCGCCGACAGAGCTTTTGCCGGCTCCGGACATCCCGCTGATCAAGACGACCCGACTTTTCATAGTGCCCTCCTAGCTGATTGGATTCATTTTAACATGGTTGAACCATTCCAATAGAATGGATGGTTCGACCAACTTGTGAAATATTTGAAAAATTGAATGTTGAAATGGTTCAAACCACATCTATAATAGGTCTAGTAGACCAGTCGTCTATAAGAAAGGAAGAGAAAACAATGAAAAAATTAAGCGCTGCACTCCTTGCGTTGTTCATGGTTGCCGGTTGTTCTTCCACAACTGGAACGACCACGACCACACCAAGCAGTGAAGGCAGCATGACTGCCGGTACGTATACTGCAACCGGCAGTGGGTATCATGGTGATATCACCATCGAAGTAACGGTGGATGAAACCAGTATCACCGCCATCAATGTCGTTGAAGAAAACGAAACCGAAGGCATCGGTAAAGATGCGTTACCGACATTGGTCGATGAAGCGCTCACCAACCAGGTCGCACCGGTCGAAGCCGTTTCCGGTGCCACGATGACCTCGGATGGCTTCAATAGTGCATTATTGGATGCATTGACCCAAGCCGGTGCAGACCTAGATGCATTTGCAGCCAATGGTTCGACCAGTGACACCGCCAAACAAGAAGTGGAAGAAACCACGGATGTCGTGGTCGTTGGTGCCGGTGGTGCCGGTTTGACCGCCGCATTGACCGCACAACAAAACGGTAAATCCGTCATCCTATTGGAAAAAATGGGTGTTGCCGGTGGTGCCACCAGCATGGCCGGTGGTGGAACCACCGCAACTGGCAGCAACTGGCAGAAAGAAGATGGCTATGAAGATTCCCCAGAATCCTTGAAAGCAGACATGTTGGCCAATGGTCATAACCACAACGATGAAGCCACATTGGATATTTTCGTCAACAC
>CALVCY010000111.1 GCA_944326175.1 uncultured Erysipelotrichaceae bacterium | reverse complement strand
GAACTGAAGTGGACGAACACGTCACGGCCATTTTCATCACTGATGAAACCATAGCCTTTTTCGGCGTTGAACCATTTCACTTTTCCAGTGGCCATAAACTACCTCATTTCTTTAAGATGTGCCTTTATGTGTATTTTAGCATCAGTAGCATATCTCCACTGTTAAGAATAGGGGGAAATTATGAAATAATTGACAATCTGTTACATTTTTGAATGGTTTATGATCCAACCAATACAAATTTAGATGTGGTTTTAACCAAAATAATCCATGGTTCAACCAGTGGATTTGGTAAAATCATAACCATCAAAAAAGAAGGATAAGGAGAAAAGCGTGGAACGGCTGTTGTTTTTGGATATTGATGGAACATTATTGGATTGGAAAAAGGATGATATCTATCCCGACACGGTTTTAGATATCCGTAAAGCTCAAAAAAACGGAGTACGGGTATTGATCAATACGGGCAGGAGTTTTCATGAGATCCCGGATATGATCAAAACATTTGGGTTTGATGGGATTATTTCAGCTTGTGGTGGAGATATCCAATACCATGGTCAAACTATCTACCATCAATCCCTTGGTTCAACCAATATTCACCTGATCGATCAAGCCACGTTTGATCAACAGCTGTTTTGTAATTATGAAGGCCAGTATAACAACTATATGCCAAAATCATTGCAATCGTTGTATCAGGAAAAATACAAAGACTTTTTATTTCGTTTCAAAGTGGAATATGTGGATTGGCCGCTTTCAGATGATCAAGCCGATCAAATCATGAAAGTGACCATGTTGGATTTTGAAATTGGAGAATGGTTAAAACCATTAAAAGAAAATATGAAAGTGATCCTTCATCAAGCAGATGAAAAACATCACTGTGCAGCCGAGATCATTCCATCTTCTCATTCCAAAGCCAATGGAATGAACCACTTAAAACAATGGTTAGACCAGGATGTTTATATGGTTGCCATCGGAGATGGCAACAATGATATCGAGATGCTACAAGCAGCGGATCGATCATTTTGGATGAGTAACGGAACACCGTCGGTTCGCCAATATGCAAGTGATACGTGTGCCCATATTCAACAAAATGGGATCGGAGATGCATTACGAAAGTTGGGGTGGATCTAACCATGCGAATGATCGTGGGTTTAGGTAATATCGGTAAACAATACGAACATACCCGCCATAACGCGGGGTTTGATGTGATCGATATCATCGCGAGAGAAAAAAATGTAAGTTTTAAAGAAGAAACCAAACGGCATGCTTTGATTGGTTTCTACCATGGTAAAAATGGGAAGACCATGCTGGTCAAACCAACCACATTCATGAATTTAAGTGGAGATGCCGTGGTTTCGATCATGGATTATTACGATATCTCCATGGATGATCTGTTGATCATCCATGATGATATGGATCTTCCCGTTGGGAAGATCCGTATCCGTACCAGTGGTTCCAGTGCCGGTCAAAAAGGGATGGGCGATATCATTTTGAAATTGGCAAATCAAAACATCAATCGTATCCGTGTGGGGATCGGAAAACATAACAAAATCGAAACTATTGATTATGTTTTGGGTAAGATCCATGGGGAAGAATTGGAAATCTATCAACAATCTTTATCCAAAGCCGCTAAAGCGGCTTTGGATTATGGAGATGGTTGCACCATGGCATATATCATGAATCACTACAATGGGTAGTGTGGTAGAATGGTTGAACCAATGAAACAATGGATATTGGATCAGATCAAAGGGAGTAAAGTGGTTGAAACCATATTAAACCATGATTCAACTATACCGGCTTGCAGTGATATCGAGAAAGCACTGGCGTTAGCCAGTGCTTTTCGTGCAGATCCCCATCCCATGTTAGTGATCTGCCATAATGCCTATGCAGCGCAACGCTTATTTGATCGATTGGCATCTTTTTTGCCATTGGGTGCCTGTGATTTGTTTACCGTGGAAGAATCATTGCGCATCGATGCATTGTCTGCTTCTCCAGAAGCCAGTGCGTATCGGGTAGATATCTTGAATAAGTGTTTAACGGACAGCAATCGAATCATTGTGACGCATGGGTTTGCAGCGATCAAACGATTGCCGGCAGTAAAAGATTTTAAACAGCATTGTGTTTCGGTTGCTGTCGATATGGTTTTACCAATGGAGCAACTGGTTCAATCCCTGATCGATATCGGGTATGAACCCGTAGCGCATGTGGTCGCGCCATTGACATTTGCCAAACGTGGCAGTGTGGTGGATATTTATCCGATTGATCATGATCCATTTCGGATCGAATATTTTGATGATACCATCGAATCCATTCGCAATCTGGATGTCACCACTCAATTATCCAGTGGATCGCTTAATTCCATTCAATTTGGTGTAGCCAGTGAATATTATTTTTCACCCCGTCAAATCAAAGAGATCACGGAACGCTTATCCACCATTAAAGATGGTTTGACCAATGATGAACTGATCGCATCCATTGATCATGATCTTAGCTTGCTCAATGATCACCAGTTTTCTTCGCATTTATATCCATTGGTTGCGTATACCGATGGTTTTGACCATATCTGGGATTATATGGACCATCCTCAAATCATTGCCGATCCATGGGAACGTTTGGTGGAATCCACTAAATATTACACGATGGAAGCCACCACCTATTTACAGGAACTGGTTGAAAATCATCATATCTATCCTCGATTTTCCATCTTTCATCCCCTCCATGATCTTCAACAAACCATCCATGGTTACTTCACACCATATGGTGATATCACCACCGATATCCATGAAATCGATCTTGCCAGTAAGAATCTGGATGATAATCTGCTGGTGATATCCAAAGATCATTCTTATGATAAGAAGATCCTTGCCGTGATGGACAATGATCTGGCCATGGTGGTCCAACACTGCGTGAATTTAAATATCCCCTATGTGTTAAGGAATGATGAAGACGAAGTCCCCCAAGACGGGATCAATATCATCTTTGATACCTATTATGAAGGGTTTGCCATTGATTCTTTATCATTGGTGGTCTATACCCCCAATGAACTGATCCATCGCAAAAATGCATTAAATCGTTTTGCCAATAAATACAAAAACGCAGAGGTACTGGCCAATTTTACCGATTTGAAACCACGGGATTATGTGGTCCATAACCAATATGGAATTGGCCAGTACCTTGGTTTAACCACCAAAGTCGTTCAAGGTTTGAAGAAAGATTTTCTGCATATCCTATATGCCGATAATGGTGAATTATTCGTTCCCCTGGAACAATTCCATCTGGTCCGCAAATTTGTCGGTAGTGAGGGCGTGGCTCCACGATTGAACAAACTGGGCAGTGATAAGTGGCAAAAAACCAAAGCCAAATTGCATGAGGATCTGGGCAATTTGGCCGCTCGACTGGTCGAACTTTACAGTGATCGCAAAAAAGCGATCGGCTTTGCTTTTCCAAAGGATGATGAAGACCAGATCGCTTTCGAACAGGAATTCGAGTACCCATTGACCCCTGACCAGCAAATTGCCGTTCGAGAAATCAAAGAAGATATGGAAAAACCATACCCGATGGATCGGCTGTTATGCGGAGATGTCGGGTTTGGGAAAACCGAAGTGGCCATACGGTGTGCGTATAAAGCCGTGAAGGCCGGCAAGCAAGTCGCCGTTTTGTGCCCGACCACATTATTGAGTCGACAGCATTACATCACTTTTACCGATCGATTCAAGGACCATCCGGTCAATGTCGCTTTATTGAACCGTTTCGTCCCCAAAAGCATCCAGGATGAAGTGATCCGTGGGTTGGGGAGCGGAAAAGTGGATATTGTAGTGGGAACCCATCGCTTATTGAATAAATCCATAAGGTTTAAAGATCTTGGGTTTTTGGTGGTGGATGAAGAGCATCGCTTCGGCGTAGAGCAAAAAGAACGCATTGCGGAAATGAAACACAATATCGACGTGCTCTCCCTTTCAGCAACACCGATCCCCCGGACGATGCAGATGAGTTTGATGGGAGTGCGTCCGTGTTCTCAATTAAGGACTCCGCCCAGCAACCGATTCCCGGTTGCGACGTATGTGATCGAGCGGAATGATGCGGTGATCCGCGAAGTGATCGAACGAGAATTGTCGCGCAATGGTCAGGTATTTTATCTGTTCAATGATACAGTGGATATTTACCCATACGCGAAGCAATTGCAACGTTTATTGCCGAAAGCCAGTATCGGCATTGCCCATGGTCAGATGGACAGTGAACATATCGAAGATGTGATGGATGCTTTTATTGGTAAAAAGATCGATATTTTGCTGTGTACGACCATTATCGAAAATGGGATCGATATTCCCAATGCCAATACTATTTTGGTCGATAATGCCCAACGCCTTGGTTTGGCCCAACTGTATCAGATCAAAGGGCGGGTGGGCCGCAGCAATCGAGTGGGTTATGCGTATTTAATGGTCCCACCACGTAAGCAATTGAGTGAAGTGGCTCAAAAACGACTGAATGCGATCAAGGAATTTGCGCATTTAGGCGATGGATATCAGATCGCGATGCGCGATCTGATGATCCGTGGTGCCGGTGATCTTTTGGGAGCAAAACAGAGTGGATTTATCGATACTGTCGGGATCGATATGGTCATTGATGTATTGAAACAGGAAATTGCAGTACGGCAGAATGATTCAAATCAATCTGCAGTACCTGTGGATGAACCGCTGGTCAAAAAGCAGACGATCCCGTTGAATGCCACGATACCGGATGGCTTTACCACCAATTCATATGACAAGATCGATATTGTCACGACCTTGGAAGGGTGTAAAACCAGAGAAGATTTGCTGAGTTATCAGAAAGCATTGAAAGACCAGTACGGTAAATTCCCAAAAGAAGTGGAAGAGTTGTTCTTGAAACGACGATTTGAATTGGCAGCATCCTATTCCGGTGTGGAACGGACCACATTGGATCGCAATGGTTTGACCATTGTGTTGACCAGTGCATTGACTCCATTGATCGATGGAGAGTTACTTTTTGATACCGTGTATCGTTTGGATCATGATGCTACCATTGCATTCCGTTTTTCCAAAGTATCGATCAATTTCAAACAGAACAAATTCAATAATCTGCGTCATTCGATCCAACTGCTGGAAAATATCGAAGCTTTATTGAAGACCAAACTGGCGAAACGCTGATTAATTTGCAAAGAGAAATACTAAGATCATTCTTTATGGATGATCTTTTCTTTGAAATTAACTTGCGCAGAAATCGGACAAGAATATGGCGATTTTGTTGAATTGAAAAAGAAACATACTTGGATTGTCTACGACAAGTGTACTTTGAAAGTGTACTTTATAGAAACTTTAAGTGTACTTTGAAAAGTTAGTGCATATCGTTGTGTCGTGAATGCTGTTTATAGTGTTTTTTTGCTCATTTGCACTTTTTTATAGTCTTTTTAATTTTATTTGGTTGAGTGTATTTGTTTGTTTTGAATTGATGAAGCGAACTATATTCAGATTCGCTGATAGCAACGATACTTGGATGATTTTCTCTTTCTGGTCTGACCAATTTGCATTATGATATCTATATGCGGGTAGACAAGTACTTAAAAGTGTCCCGAATATTGAAACGAAGAACGATATCCAAGGAATTGGCAGACAATGATCGGATTCTAGTCAATGGGAAAGTGGCTAAACCAAGCAAAGAAGTGAATCCGGGTGATACGATCACCGTATTATATG
>CALVCY010000110.1 GCA_944326175.1 uncultured Erysipelotrichaceae bacterium | reverse complement strand
CTTTTTAGTATACGTAACCGTGGTGATTTCACTATCCACCATTCCATCTTTAACCGCAAAGGCTTTGATGGTCGTACCAACCGGCACATCAAATCCACTTTCATATTTGGTACTTGTACTCGTTGGAATGGTTCCGTCAATTGTATAGTAAATGGTCGCACCATCTTCATTTGAAAACATCGTTACATGAATAAAATCTGTACTATATGCCCCACCCAGCGGGGAAATAATCGGTTGATCCACTTGTGCAGGATTTGTTATGGTTAATTCCCCAGATAGCGCAACATTATTCGTATTCGTCCAACCCAGATTACCGAAATCCACTTTATCAATCCACCAAACAAATGTATTCGTGGCTAACGGATCAGGATTGTATACGGAGTTGTCTTTTAGCTTCCAATGGATCGGTAATTCTTCCGTTTTCCAATTATCACTTTCGACGGTAGTGCGTTCCCCAAAAACCGCGAAAAGATAATGATTGATTAAGTCATCTGCACTGTCATAAAGATTGTGCATTTCATAACGCTCGGGGTACTTTGTAATATAATAATCATAATCCGAAGCGTAAACATAAGCCAAATTCTCAGGTGAATCAATTTCCTCTACATAAATTCGATATTGGTTTCCGTTATATGATGAAACTAGAGTATCCCAGCCGTAAGATGGCCTATTATCACTTCCAATTTCTTTGGCTTCAATCTGAATATAGTAGTACTCATCATTCGCTTGGGTTCGAGTTCCCTCACTATCTCGTACTCCAATCGTTTGGATTTTATCGCCAAACTCAAAATCCAAGTCATCATTACCATGCGTTTTATCATACTCATCCGGTCTAACACCAGTAGAATCAACCCATCTTGTCCAATAGAAAATCTCACCGGCTTTTCCTGAATCGGCTGGTTCTGTAGCTCCATTAAATAACGGAACAATGTCTACTCGCGTTACCTGATCAAAATCAACATATATTGTGTCGCCTGGCTCATAATATGCAATGGTGTCTCCACCAATCCTATTTTTAAATGTTGCTCTAAAGCTTACATCATACTGATCCTCGGCTTTAATAAACCATTGATTAGAAAGCCCAATAAATAACACGAACAAGCTCAAAAAACCAAGACAAATCTTCTTCATATTCCCCTCCCCTTTTACCCTTTTTTATTTACGAATACGTGTAAAAAAGCGTCATTACAAAAATGGATGCACAAAATGCACATTAAACTGCAAAGTGAAATTTGTTTTCGTTGCTTGCTTGCTTATAGCGTGCGGATCCTTAATCCCGCTGTCAAGATTAATTTCACACATTACATTCTAAATTCTAACAGATTTGTTACCACTATTTCCATCTATTGCGACTTACCAAAACGCATGCGGTTTAACTTCCGTTTCACCCGACGAAGGTTATAGTCCCACTTGAACCATAATTCCTTCTTTTTCGGATGGAAATTCCAGTCAAACTCACCGATCCGCTCAATGAATTCACTTCCAAAAGATTTTTTGTAATCATACAATCCAAAATACGGATCCTTGCGATCCACCACACCGCTGAAACCACACATGTCATAATCCTTCACCCCATGGTTTTGCATATCTTCAATGGCAAAACGATGCAGGTTATCCACGGCTTTGACAAAATTAAACGCTTTGTGGTTATACGTATATAAATCCCAACTTTGATGACCTAAGCGAATAAACAAGCCCACCGCAATATCGGGGTTGGAACCATATTGCTCCATCAATGTCTTGGCTTTTTGCAATTCATTCTGCTTACTGGCTAACGCTTCTTTATCTTTATGATATTTCCCACTCTCGATTTCCCGGGTAATACCATCGACCATCTGATTTAAATCGATGGATGTCACATACAACACGGCATTGTCCCTAAAGGTATCCAATAAATTTTCAAAGAATTCCTTGCTGTGCGGATGAAATCCCTGGATCGCAGCCAGTTGTTTTTCAAATTCACATAAACTATCTAAATCGTTTTTATTCCCTAAACGGGTGGTCACACCAATGACATCATGACGTCTTAAACTATTCAGACGTTGTTTGGAAAAATGATTGACCACATCGTTTAATGGTTGATCCAGGTTGATGATCAAGGTATAGCGATTGGTCCAGGAACCATTGTAGGCATAACCATAGCCTTTATGGTTAAAACCATGCGATATCAATAACGCTGTAATATTTTCATGGTTGATACCACCTTCAATCGCATTGCCTTTGATATCCCGTTGTATCCGGGTAACATTGGGATCGATCCTAAGAAAATCTACTTTCGCTTTTTTTGAATAATCCACCAATGCATCAATGGTTGAACCAGTCAATGTCACATCCTCATAATCCACACATGGACCTAACGGAACATAATGATAATTGGCGAATACGGATTTCTTGGTCAAAACCATCGCTGTCGCGACTAAGATATTTTGATCATAAAAACCTAAAAATACATGGTCATAACCATTGTCTTTCTGGATATTCGCCCACATGCTGGTTTTCATATAATGGCCATAGGGATGCTGGATGACAAAGTCATCCAGCATCCTGGCATCGATTGGTTTGATCATTAACATATTGGTTTACTCTTTTCATTTCATATTCAATGCTTCACTGACACTGATCCATTGATAACCTTGATCCATCATGGTTGGGATCAAGGATTCCATGGCCGTCAATAGCGATGCATTATCCTGAACGACTAAGTAGATCATCGAATCGCTAGATCCATTGATGGCACTGGTCAAACCATCAACACTGGTAATATAGTCATCACACGTGATCACCGTTAAAGGATAATCGCTATTATCCAAAGTATTGGATAGATCCAGATACGTTTCCATGGTCGCACCATGATCAGAAATGGATTCTAATATCCGTAAAGGACCATACATTTCTTCATCCGCTTGTTGATCGGATAGATCCGCAATGGAACCATACATTCCCAATGAACCCAATTCGATATTATGGTTCAATAAAGAACGGATCAGATCATCATTGCCTTCCATGGCATAACCATACATATAAAAAGTCGCCGATGCCCCATAGTGGTCCAATAATTCGATCCACTGATCGTCTAACGAACGGTTTAAGGATGGAGCCACCATCAATACGATGGATTTCCGATATGGATCCACACGACGTGTGGATCCATATCGGATGGTTTCAACCATAGATTCATTACATAAAGCGAAATTCAATGCATCATTAAAATACCGCATGTCTTTGCTGACCGATAATTCCCCATAACCGAAATCATTGGTAAAGACCATGATCGGATCATTCCAGGATATGGTTTCAACCACAGTTTCCTTGGTGATACCATTGGCAAATGCAGATGTATAACTGACACTTGCATAGCGATCATCATTTCTCGCCTGTTGGATAAAATCCTGTCTTAACATTCTTAAAAAATCATCACTGAATTGAACTTTATCAATGACGGTATGGGTGGTCATGTCCACAAATTCCATGGTATGGGTATCATGGATATTATCCGTCAAATCCATATATCCCACATCACCATTGAGATCATGGATCTCAATGGTGATGCTTTCCATGGTCGAACCATTCGTTTCCATGAT
>CALVCY010000109.1 GCA_944326175.1 uncultured Erysipelotrichaceae bacterium | reverse complement strand
TATGAATCAAATTCAGCCGAAGAAGCGGCAAAACAGATCGAAAGGGATTATGATGCATTGCAACAAAAAAGTCGCTTATTTGCGAAATTTCAGCAATACAGTACCGATTTATCCGCAATGCTCAATGCGTTCAATACCTATTACTCACTGTATAAACCCGATATCTACAATCAGATCTTAAATGCTACGATAACCATCCAAACGTTATTGGATGCCGTCGATGTCGAAACCCCTGAGATGGATGTGGATATCGATACCCTACAGAATGATTTATACAAACAAAGCCAGTTGAAACGAAAATATCATGTAACCAACACCGATCAATTGATGCAATTGGCAACGAATTGGCAGGATGATTTGATGCATCAGCAAAACTATCGTGATCAAGAAGATGCATTGGTCAAAACCATTCAGCAATGTGCGGGGAGTTTGATGCGTATCGCGCATCAATGGAATATTGCCCGATCTTTGGCTTTATCCACTTTAAAGGATCAATTGTATCCATTATTGCAACAGCTTGGAATGGATGGTTTGACCATCCATCATCAATTGATGGATAAACCATTTGCTGATAATGGTAACTCAAAATTGGTCGTAACATTAGATTACAATGGTCATACCATGGCATTGGATCAATTGAGTGGTGGGGAAAAGGCACGCTTTGCTGTAGCGTTGTATGCATTACAAATAAATGGTTCGACCATGTTATTCGCATTCGATGAGATCGACAGTGGGTTAAGTGGTCAATCATTACAATCTTTGGCAAATGTATTAACGACACTTGCAAAACAACATACCATTTTGATATTGACGCATCATCCCTATATCGCTGCGCTTTCAAACCATTTATATGAAATGGTCAAAACCAAGCAGGATGATGGTGTCACCATGTCTTTAAATGAATTAATGAATGATGCTAAACTGAATGCAGTGGCAAAGATGGGCAATGGTGATCTCAATGCATCCTCCCTGGCCTATACCAAAGCCATGATCGATTCTTATGGCACGCATCATCTTTCACATTGATCTCAACAGTTTCTTTGCTTCCGCGGAAGTATTGCTCAATCCCGAATTAAAAGGCAAACCGATCGTTGTCGCCCACGATGGTCCGCGATCGGTGGTTTCGACCGCTTCCTATGAAGCCCGACAATATGGGATCAAAAGTGGGATGCCATTGGTCACAGCCAAGAAAAAATGCAAGGATCTGATCGTTGTAGAACATCATGGTTCACTCTATCGCCAATATTCCAACCAATTCATGGCCGTGATCCAACAATTCACACCAATGGTTGAACCTGTATCCATCGATGAAGCATTTGCTGATATGAGCGATACCATCAAGCGCTACAAACGTCCTTTGGATCTGGCTGTATCATTGCAGGATATGGTCAAAACCACCACCGGATTGGATTGTTCCATCGGGATCGCACCCAATCGATTTTTGGCCAAGATGGCATCGGATATGAAAAAGCCCCGTGGTATCACCATCTTACGCAAGCGGGATGTCCCATCCCGTTTGTGGCCTTTACCGATCGCAGAAATGCAATGGATCGGTAAAAAAAGCACACCAAAACTCAAAGCATTAGGGATCCAAACCATCGGTGATCTGGCCAATTATCCCAAAAAAGAAGATTTGATCAATATCTTCGGCTCCACATTAGATACGGTACTCAATCATGCCAATGGCAATGGCGATGACCATGTAGGAAATGATGAAACCATCAAATCCATGAGTCAAGTATCCACCATGGAAGTTTCCTTACAGGATTATGGCGAAGTCAAAAACGAATTGCGTCGCATCGCTCAATCGTTGAGCCAACGTCTATTCAAAGCCGATCGGATGGGCTATGGCATTGGGATCACCATTCGTAGTGATGATTTTTCCACGATTACCCGACAGATCCAGTTGACCCATCCGATCTATAAAGCGGATGATTTGTATACCATGGCATTATCCATCTTTGATCAACAAGATGATCATTATCCCATCCGTTTGATCGGGATATTCCTCAATCATCTCGTATCCATCCATCATGGCAATATCCAATTGAATTTATTCGATGATTCAATCGATGAAGTAACATCCACCCGAGATCTGGTCAAAACCATCAACACCCAATTGAAAAAAGGCGGACATATCGAGTTAGCCAGTGTATTGATGGATGGTAATACCATGAAAAAAACAAACAATGATGATAAGATGGATACGAAAAAGTGAGGAATAAACATGTCAAAATTCAACCGTGTATTTACCATCGTATTGGATTCCTGCGGATTCGGTTATCTGCCCGATGCAGCTAAATATGATGATCAAGGGGCCGATACGATCGGTCATATCGCCGAAAGAAGAAATGGTCTGACCATGCCCAATATGATCAATATGGGAATGGTCAATCTCAAACCATTGACCAATATGCATCCTGTCGACAAACCCAGTGGCTATTATTTCAAATGTGCGGAAGCTTCCGTTGGCAAGGATACGATGACCGGTCATTGGGAAATCATGGGATTAAACATCAATGAACCGTTTTTGACATTCACAGATACCGGCTTTCCGGATGATTTGATCCAATTATTGGAAGAAAAGACCGGTCATAAAGTGATCGGTAACAAAGCAGCCAGTGGTACAGAGATTTTGGATGAATTGGGTGAACGCCACATGAAGACCGGTGAAATGATCGTCTATACCAGCGCCGACAGCGTGCTGCAGATCGCGGCCCACGAACAAACTTTTGGTTTAGACGAGTTGTACCGTTGTTGTGAAATCGCACGTGAGATCACCATGGCACCCCAATGGAAGGTGGGCCGCATCATTGCACGCCCGTTTATCGGTGATCATGCCGGAGCCTTCACCCGGACTGCTAACAGACATGATTATGCCTTAGCTCCGTTTGGTACGACCGTATTGGATACGATGAAAGATGCCGGATTGGATGTGATCAGTGTGGGTAAGATCAATGATATCTTCAATACTCATGGCATCACTGAGGCATATCATAGTGAATCCAGTGATCATGGTATGGTCCAAACCATCGATATGGCTAAAAAAGATTTCCATGGCATCTGCTTTACCAATTTAGTTGATTTTGATGCCAAATGGGGGCATCGTCGTAACGTGGATGGCTATGCTGATGAATTGGAAAACTTTGACAAACGTCTAGGTGAATTGATGCATCAATTGCGTGAGGATGATTTAGTCATTCTCACCGCCGATCATGGCAATGATCCCACTTGGCATGGTACAGACCATACACGAGAATATATCCCTGTGATTATCTACAGCAAATCATTCGCCAATGGTGGTCATAAATTGGAAGATGGCAAGACATTTGCTGATATCGGAGCCACTATTGCCGATAACTTTGGACTTACCATGCCTCAATTTGGTGTATCCAGATTAAAAGATCTCAAATAACGAAGTCACTTACCGACATCGTAAAAACGTATTTTTATTGTAAGTTGAATACGCAATTTTAGAATGAATCAAACGAACAAAACAGGTTGCCAGCTTTGTTCGTTTTCTTATTACAGACTATAATGGATACTATGGAAACGAATTTGATTGCTCGCTACATCGAGGATGTTACATTTAAAAACAGTGGAAGCAAAGATACAGCAAGCAATTATCGTCGAGATATCGATGCCTATGTCAATTATCTGACTTCACAAAGCATCGATTCTTTGTTTGATGTCGATAAATCCATAGCCGCATGGTACGTCATCCATCTACGACAGGATGCCGCATTATCCCAACGTTCCATCCAACGCCATCTCTCGACAATTCGCGGATTGTACCGCTACGCCATTGCCATGAAGCGCTGTGAAGATAATCCATTTGCTCGGATCAAGGCGGGTAAAACACCTCAAACCTTACCGGATGTACTCAGTGAAAATGAAGTCAATGCGCTACTGGACTCGATCAATGGCATTGACTTCGGTTCATTGCGAGATCGAGCTTTGTTTGAATTGATGTATGCCAGTGGCATGCGCTTAAGCGAGATCGCTTCATTGACGTTAAATGATTTACATGATCCATTGCGTCGCATCCGTATCAAGGGAAAAGGCAATGTCGAACGGACCGTATTCTATAATCACCATGCTAAACAAGCGTTGGATGACTACATTAGTCGACGATCCCAAGTGGCAAAAACAGATCAAGAAGCGTTATGGTTGAACCAAAGGGGTGAACCGTTGACGCAACGGGGCATTCAGTATCGACTCAACAAAGCAGTGATGGATGCCGGGTTGCGAACTCAGGTTCACCCCCATATATTGCGGCATTCGTTTGCAACACATTTACTCAACCATGGTGCGGATCTAAAATCTATTCAACTGATGCTTGGTCATGCATCGATGGTGACCACTCAGATCTATACCCATATATCAGTCGCACAAATGAAAGAATCATTTAAAAAGAGTCATTTGCGCATGGACCCACCACGCGAAGATAAGGAGGCACAATGACTTTACAAATCACGATCCAACAAGCGTTGAGCGAGAAGCAAATCAACGAAGTTTCTGATTTTGCCATACATGTATGGCACGAATATTTCCCATTCCTGCTATCCGATCAACAGATCGACTATATGTGTGATCTGTTCAATACACCAAGCGTCATGATGGACAATATCCATAATCATCACTATCAATATTATGGTGTTTATCAACAGGATACGATCATTGGTTATATCGCATTACAAGATCAACCATCCTATTTATTTTTAAGTAAATTGTATCTTGCCGCAGCTGCCAGAGGACATGGATATGCCAGTGCCATGATGGATTTTGTCATTAAGCAAGCCAAAAGTAGGGGATATACGACGATTCAACTGACATGCAATAAATACAATGAACATTCATTGGATGTCTACCATCATTATGGTTTTACCATTATCGATTCGGTTCAGACAGATATCGGTAATGGTTATATCATGGATGATTACATCATGGAAAAGGTCATCGAACCATGATGAAGTTAAAGATCGAACAGGGGATATCCCTCTATCTTGAACAGATCACTTCAGTGGATAATCGAAGCATGGCGACATTGGATTCCTATGGGACCCAATTGAACCAATTCAAAATGTGGTTCAACCAAAAAGATATTCATTATGTGAATGATATCACAATTGATGACCTGTTTGATTTTATCTATGGTTATGACCATGATCATGCACCATCATCCACCAATCATATGATCACCGTGATCCGTGGTTTTTATGATTATCTGAATGAATATTATGGTTTGACCAATATCGCTTTGCAGATCAATTTAAAAAAGACAGATCGGAAAGAAAAAAAGATACTCAATGATGACGCCATTGAGCGATTATTGACCATCGATGATGAATCCGATGAAAAAGAATATGCAAATGTCACGATATTGGAAACGATATATGGTTGTGGTTTACGCGTATCGGAATGTACTGGTCTAACCATGAATTCATTGCATTTAGATGATGGGACCATCAGTGTGATTGGTAAAGGCAATAAAACCCGTGTGATCCCACTGAGTGATACATCCAGGCATCGTCTGATCCATTATCTGGATTTTATCCGTCCAAAATGGAATAAAAATCATTTACCAAATGTTTTTATCACCAAAGCCGGAAAACCATTGCAACGCAATCTGGTTTATACCATGCTAAAAAAACGTTTACTGGATAAAGGGATCGTTGCGAATACTAAAGGATTAAGTGGATTGAGTCCGCATTCATTACGTCATGCATTGGCAACCCATATGGTCAATCAGGATACGGATCCACGGATCGTTCAGCAAATATTAGGACACGAAAGCATCGCGACCACACAAATCTATACCCACAAAACTGTGGATGAGTTGCAGAAAACGTATGATCGATGCATGCCACGGTCATAAAATCAATCAAAAAAATACATAATCACCATTATGCGAAGTTAATATTCAAAATAAACGAAGTCGATTTATAGCCATATGTGACTTCGTTTTTAATCATTGAACATATATCTTCAACACTTATGAGATCAAACCACTACAGTTTGTATCGTCGGCCATACATCGTGTGATCTAACCATATTATTTTTGTACTGTTTGGTTCGATGCTCATTTAGATATTACTGAAGCTGCTTCGTTGTCACGTTTGATTAGAAGGCGGAACTGACGTAACAGATTGCCCAGCAAGTTATAGCCACGTTGCCCCTGCCCTTTAGCGATATATTCGATAAACGCCTGCATTAATTTGATGCAATCTTCTTTCCCATATCGGCTCACAAATTCCTTATAAAACACATCCAATAGATCTGTAAACGAATTGAATAGCAATGGAAACATCGTATTCTTGCACAGATAACAAATATCATGGTGAAAACCACTGAATCCTTTAACGATAGCGGTATTGGTCGTCGCTTTGTTCACCTTGTCGATCCATTGCTCAAGTCGAAGCAGATCATCCGCTGTTTTATTGATGGCCAGTTTGCAGATCGCTGAACCTTCAATCGCTAAAATGGCTTCGATCAATGCATCGAATGTGGCATGGTCCAAATGATTTTGCTGGTATTTCAGATAAGCATTCAGGCAACCGATACGCCCTTGTTGACGATAATCCATGACAAAATAGCCCCGTCGTGGCGATGCATTCAAAAAGCCCTGTTGGACTAACATCAACAATCCATCATGGACGATGGTTTTGCTGACATTGTATTGATTGGCTAAATCCCGTTCACTGGGTAACTTCGTATTGGGAGAATATTCACCATTGAAAATCGCACTCTGGATGGCAAATATAAAATCATCCAGGACACTGGCTTTATCTACTGGTGTCATCGTTGTTTTAGTCATGGGTTTGCTTGGCGTATTGATCATAGTTTATCCTTGGTCAGACCAGCTGGTCTGACCATATTCTATTGTACTTGACATAAGGCATCGATGCATTGAAAAAGCAACGGAATCAACCGTTGCTTTCATTCATTATTTCGTCTGGTTCAACCATACTATCCGTGGATCCTTGACGGATCTTGGCCAGTAATTGATCGATGCGTTGACCTTTGGCTACGGATGCATCGATCACAAACTTCAATTGTGGTACCTTTCGTACTTTCACTTTATGGCTTAATTCTTTACGAATGTAACTGGCAGCACGGTTCAATGCTTTCACCCCAGCCGTATTGCGTTCTTGTTTTCCTAGAAAAGATACGAATACCGTAGCATAGGATAAATCGGGCGAAACTTTGATCCCCGTTACTGTTACAAAACCAACATGAGGATCTTTAACATCCGTTTCAATGATGCGGGTGATTTCTTTTAAAAATACGGCATCCAGACGTTCTTTGTACAAAGATTGCGCCATTATGCGATTTCCACCTGCTGTTCAACGAAGCATTCAACCAAGTCGCCTTCTTTGATATCGTTGAAGTTTTCGATGGTCAAACCACATTCATATCCGTTATTAACTTCACGTACATCATCTTTGAATCGACGTAACGAACCCAATTTACCGGTGTAAACCACGATACCGTCACGGATCAAACGTACCCCACAATCACGTTGGATCTTACCATCCGTAACGAAGCATCCGGCAATGGTCCCGATCTTGCTGGCTTTATATGTTTGACGCACTTCACCCTGCCCGATGATGACCTCTTCAAACACCGGCTCCAGCATACCTTTCATGGCCTGTTCCATTTCCTCGACGGCTTTGTAAATGATATTGTGCAAGCGGATCGATACATGTTCCTCTTCGGCTTTTTTACGTACTGTGGCATTGGGTCGAACGTTGAAACCATAAATGATGGCATTTGAAGCGTTGGCCAAAGAGACATCGCTTTCGCTGATGGCGCCTGCCGTCGAGCGGATAACATTGACACGTACGCCATCCACTTCGATCTTTTCCAGTGCATTGCGTACCGCTTCGGCGGAACCTTGAACATCGGCTTTGATGATCAACGGGATTTCCTTGATCTCTCCACTTTCGATCCTGGAAGCCAGATCATCGAAATTCATCGTGGAATTTTCACGGCGTTCCTGTTCGATCTTTTCGTTTTTACGGATCTCCCAGACATCACGAGCCTGTTTTTCACTTGGGAATACTTTGAATAGATCCCCTGCTACTGGAACGGCATTCAAACCGATGATTTCAACTGGCGTTGCCGGCAATGCTGTTTTCAATTCAGCATTGTACGCATCGGTCATTTTGCGCACACGACCCATCGTCGCACCGACGACCAAAGAGTCACCATGATGCAATGTCCCGTTTTGGACCAACAATGTGGCAACTGGTCCGCGACCTTTATCCAACTTGGCTTCAATGACGGTACCGGTAGCCACTTTGCTTGGATCGGCTTTCAGTTCTTTCATATCGGCAACTAACAAAATGGCTTCCAGTAAATCTTCGATCCCCATGCCGTTGCGAGCGGAAATCGGAACGAATATGGTTTCACCACCCCAATCTTCTGGCATGACGCCATTATCGCTCATTTCACTCATGACTCGATCGGGATTGGCTTCTGGTTTATCCATTTTGTTGATGGCCACAATGATCGGTACACCGGCAGCTTTGGCGTGATCGATCGCTTCTTTCGTTTGGGGCATTACCCCATCATCCGCCGCCACGACAATAACGACGATATCCGTTACCGAGGCACCACGGGCACGCATGGCTGTAAATGCTTCATGGCCTGGTGTATCCAGGAATGTGATTTTACGGCCTTTGATATTGACCTGATACGCACCGATGTGTTGGGTGATACCACCAGCTTCACCGGCAACGACATTGGTTTTACGGATGGAATCCAGTAAAGTGGTTTTACCATGGTCGACATGGCCCATGATCGTAACGATCGGTGGGCGTTCGACCAAATTGGCTGGATCACTTTCTTCTTCGTCTTCCAGACTGGCTTTATCCTTTACCTGCTCTTTGGTGGCTTCGATCCCATATTCCATGCAGACCAGGGAAACGGTTTCATCATCCAATGTGGAGTTGATGGTCACCATTTTCCCTAAAAGGAACAGCAGTTTGATGATATCGGCACTGCTGCGCTTGACCAATTCAGCCAGTTCATTGACCGAGATCCCATCCCAATAGGTGATCTCACTGACCTTCTCCACCTGCTTCGGTCTATAACCGGTATTGTTGTTACGATTCCGGTTGTCCTTGCGATT
>CALVCY010000108.1 GCA_944326175.1 uncultured Erysipelotrichaceae bacterium | reverse complement strand
ATTGTTATATAACGCCAATAAAAGATAGCGGTAAACAAAACGGAATTCATATTGCTTGATTCCGACTTTGGCCATATCTGTAGTGGTCAAATGGATTTGTTTTTGATGCAAAACGATTTCCATTCTTTGATAATGATCCACTTCATCCATGATGTCTTTCCCAGTCAATGTATTAAAATCTTTCAAAATGGAAGAAGCGGGTTTCAATGCGGCCAATGACTTGGTCTGCACCATCGTCATCTTACCGGTATCATCGGGTAATAATGGGATCAATTGGAGGATGGTATTGACCATAGACGCTGAAAGATTCAAGCGATTGGCTACCCATTTCAATTGATCCTTATTATATAAGCGAAAGATACAGGCATAGATCATAGTCAGATCATGCAATGGTTTGACCAATGGGATCAACGGTATCGATAAACCCGTCACATCATGAATGATCGAATCCAGATCATTCCATATCTTATATAAATATGGTTGGACCAACATGGCATTGATTTCACTTCCGATACGATACGATGAAAGTTTTTTGATTTGATCCATCGAATCGATCAATGCTTTATTCACACGATCGGATAAATCAAAACCGGTGGATGCGACCATTCTTAATGCGCGTAACATGCGTAAATGATCTTGTTTAAAAGAAATAAATGGATCGATCAGGGTATCGATGGTATGACCATTCATATCCTTGATCCCGTTCACAGGATCAAGGATATGGCCGTGTTGATCACAATAGATGGCATTGATCGTAAAATCCCGTCGTAATGCATCTTCAACAATGTCATCGGTATATTCGATATACTCTGGACGACGGCCATCCGATAACAATGAATCTTTACGCATCGTGGTGATCTCGATGGTATAACCATTGATCTTTACGTTGATACAACCATATTTGATGTGGTCTTTATTGGGATGATATGGGTGTAACCATGAATCAATATCTTCCGCTCTCCCACTGGTGGCCATATCGATATCCATGCTGGTCTTACCTAATAACTGATCCCGGATGTATCCACCCACGATATAGATGGTTTCACCATGATCCACTATGGTTTCCATCATGGCTTTAATGGTTTCATCAATCTTTATTTTCATCATTGCTTTCCATTATACCAATTCATTCCTTTACGTTTTTTTAACACACACTTGTTAACAAGCGTATACTAGTTAGCATTCACACGAAAATAACAGAAAGGATGGTCCTACCATGAAGCAAACACTTGACATGACCGAAGGCACCATATGGAAAAAGATCCTCGCTTATTCCATCCCCTTGCTTTTAGGAAACTTCGCCCAATTGCTCTACTCTACTGTCGACTCGATCGTCGTTGGTCAGTTTGAAGGCAGAAATGCATTAAGCGCCGTTGGTGCCAGTGGTCCGATCATCAATGTATTGGTTGGTCTGTTCATGGGTGTATCCAGTGGTGCCAGCGTTTACATTGCCAATCGCTATGGCGCCAAAGATGATGAAAACGTCTCAAAAGGTGTCCATACCTATCTGGTCTTTTCCTTTTTCTTTGGGTTAGTCTTCATGATATTGGGCTATTTCTTTTCCCGAAATATCTTACAGATGATTGATACCCCCGCAGCGATATTGGATGATTCGACCACCTATCTGCAGATTTATTTTTTAGGTGTCGTCTTTACTGTTTTCTACAATGCCGGAACAGCCATTTTGCAAGCCATCGGTGATTCCAAACGTCCCTTGATCTTCTTGGCCGTTTGTTCTGTGATCAACACCATTCTCGATATTTGGTTTGTGGCCAGCTTTGGCTGGGGCGTGGCCGGTGTGGCGTGGGCCACATTGATCGCCACCGCCATCAGTGTGATACTGATCTTTATCACTTTGCTCAAAGACAAATCTGCGATTCATTTGATGTTTGACAAACTAAAGATGGATCTTCCGATCCTTTCCCGTATCTTAAAAATCGGGATCCCGGCTGGCTTGCAATCGATCATCGTCTCCGGCAGCAACGTCATCGTCCAAAAATACCTCAATGTCTTTGGTGAAGCCAGTATCGCGGCTTATACCTCCGTTAACAAAATCGATTCCTACATGGGCTTACCAGCCAACAGTTTTGCATTGGCCGTGACCACTTTCGTTTCCCAAAACATGGGGGCAAAAAAATACGATCGTGTCAAACAGGGCATTCGACAGACCTTATGGATCTCCGTTGGTTCGATCATCGCCATCTCGATTTGTATCGTGGTCTTCTCCGCTCAGGTAGTGGAAATCTTCATCCAGGATGCGGAAGTCATTTCCATCGGTCAGATCATGATCTATACCATGTCCCCTTTCTATGGCTTCTTATCCGTCCATACGGTATTGCAAGGTGTGTTAAGAGCATTCAACCGTTCAGTCTATCCAATGTTGGTCGCCGTGGTTTGCTTTGTTGTGATCCGGCAGATCTTCTTATTCTTTGCATTGGATATCGTCCACAGTGTCTACTTCATCACACTTTCATTCGGATTGACTTGGACATTGGCCTGCATTGGCACTAGTTGGATGTATCGCCACTTCATCAAGATCGATTTGAAAGCAGCACAGGCATATTGATTGAACGATTTAAAGGGCCTTTCGAAAATTCGAAAGGCCCCTTTTTTTTTATAGATGTTTACCTATTTGAATCAAATGATCGATATCAGCCACTGCATTGTCCAAAGATTCGATATGATAACGCTCATGTCCGTTCAGGATTTCTTCGGTAATCCCGCAGGCATCCCTTTTTTCAAGCACATCCGTTCCACTCATGCCTTTTGCATCGGCATAATATTCCAGCAGAAAAAGAAAAATTAATATTCATTGCTCAAAATTGTATCCCTAGACGAACTCGCAATCATACATTCACCATTTTCACGCATAACGAGAATTATATATTCCCAGAAATCTGTTCGTTTTCCCATAAATCAAAAACACCATACCACGCCATATACGCCGCCTCATTGTCTGGGTCTTCAACACATCGATACGTTTTGGATTTGATATACCGACGAATGGCTTCCATTGGATCAAGGTGATATTTATCTATGATTTGAGAAGCGATTTTTCGATTCATTGCATTGATCACATACTTATTCATTCGTTGCATGGAATAAACCTCGATACTTCAATAATTGGATTCTTTGTTCACTCTTAAATTGTTTCCATGATATAAACGCATCGATCTTCTCCTATCACAATAATAAAAGATGAAAGATATCCGATAAACCATTTTTATACCAGAGATTGATATAATCGAATCATAGGAGATTTAAGTATGTTTCGTATCGGACAATCCACAGACATCCATCAATTGACCAGTGGCGATCATATCGTATTGGGTGGTGTCACCATTCCCTGTGAGTTTTCGACTGTTGCCCATTCCGATGGAGATGCGTTGGTCCATGCCATTGCAGAAAGCATATTAGGTGCTTTGGCATTGGGGGATCTCGGCCACCATTTCCCGGATACTGATCCCAAATATAAAGATGCGTGTTCCCTGGATTTATTGAAAGAAGTCGTGGAATTGATGCACTCCCATGGTTATACCATCGGTAATATTGATGCATTGATCTTGATCGAAAAACCGAAAATGGCTCCACATATCGAAACTATGCGAGCCAATATCGCTTCGATCTGTCAATGTGAACTTTCCCAAGTTTCCATCAAAGCGACCCGTGGTGAAAAACTGGGATTCGTTGGTCAAAGTCAAGGCATGGTAGCACAAGCGGTGGTATTGATCCATGACTAAGTTATCCTTATTCACCCCTTTGGAAGAAACCAAGGTATTCCGAGATCCTATCCATGGTTACATCCATGTCGATAATGCATTGATCTATGCGCTTATCTGTACCCCGACCTTTCAACGGTTACGACGTATCAAACAACTCGGTGCCACTTATACCGTCTATTCAAGCGCTGAACATTCTCGGTTTTCCCATTCTTTGGGGGTTTATGAGATTGCAAGAAGAGTCGTCCATGAAAATAAATACGTTGCACAATCATTAACAGAAGAGGAAAAGATTTATGTGCAGATCGCGGCATTGTTGCATGATATCGGTCATGGTCCGTATTCTCATGTCTTTGAATCATTGACGCATACTTCACATGAAACGATGACTCAGAATCTATTGGTCCAACCATCGGATATCCATGACTTATTGGAAAGTGCTCAAAATGGACTTGGTTTGACCATTGCTTCCTTGATCACGCATAAATATCCAAAACCATTATGTTGGCAATTGGTGTCTTCCCAATTGGATTGTGATCGGATGGATTATCTATTAAGAGATGCTTATTTTACTGGAACGAAGTATGGAGAATTCGATCTAGAACGCATCTTACGGACCATTCGGGTCGCTAATGATGCATTAGTGGTCAAACAAAGTGGGATTTATGCGGTGGAAAATTACCTGATGGCACGTTTCCACATGTTTTGGCAAGTCTACTATCATATCAATATTCGTTGTTTTGAATCGATGTTAATCGCATGGAACAAACGGGTGATGATGGTTCAGACCAATGATCCATTGGTTTTAAACTATCGCCATCTGATCGATGATCCGATGGATCTATCGGCTTATTTAATGGCGGATGATGCCACATTGATCACGTTGTTCAAGATCTTAAAGGATCATGATGATCCGATCTTGAATGATCTATCGCATCGTTTGCTTGATCGTCATCTGTTCCATGAAGTTTATCTTCATGGTATGACCATGCAACAATTAAACGATCATTTGAGAGAAAATGGATATGATCCGACGTATTATCTTTTGGATGATACCCCCATGACCACTGCGACTCGACCCTATCAATCGAAAGGAAAGCAAAAGATCAATATCCTGACTAATGATGGTCAAATCAAGGAAATCACTGAAGTTTCTTCCATTATGAAAGCTTTAGCAGACTCCGAAACGCAAAGTGAACCCTGTCATTTCATCCCACGATAAAACCATAAAAACACGATGGTTGAACCATAACATAACGCCATGATCGAACGATGTTCGATCATGGCTTTTTTCTCATCTGATTTTTATTGACATGGGGATACCACAGTGTTACCTTATGGGCCATGGATAAAGCAACCCCAGTATCCATCCGTGTGACCACGACGGATTTGATCGATGATACGACCACAGAATTATTCAATGGAACCATCCCATTTGATGGTTCGACCATCCGCTTTGTCCATAAAGGCAACACGTTTACCATCACCAAGATCGGCAATCATTATCTGACCATCGAAGCCGATGGAGCCATGCACTACATCCTCGATATTAAACCACAGGTGAGTTATGAAAGTGAACTAAACGTTGACACCTTTTCCATCCCGATTGAAGTGAGTGCAACTTCAATGGAACTTCATTCCACCCATTGGGATGTGACATACAAAATCCACCAACAGGATTCCCTGTTGTATCACAACCGACTATATATTGAATTTTTAATGAATTGAAAGGATTTTATACCCCATGAGTCAACACACTCCCATCGACACCGCTTATGCGGTATTGACCGCATCGTCAAATCCATTGAGTTTCGAACAGATCTGGCAGGATGTACTGGCCGAAAATCCAATGGATGAAAAGCTGGCCCGTACCAAAAAACCAAAACTGTACAGTGCCATGATGCTCGATCCTCGTTTTACTTCATTGAAAGACAATACCTGGGATCTGGCTGAACGCGTCAAATTCGAACAACGCACCATCGATACCAGTGAGATCGAACTGGATGATGACGAAGAACTCGAAGAAGAAGATATCCTGGATGCAGATCTAAGCGACGGTGACGATCATGATCATCGCGACGATGATGAAGACGAAGATTATTAATGGTCTAACCAAAGAAAAGACAGTGCGTTGCACTGTCTTTTCTTATGGTTGAACCATCATCATCATGTAAGGGTTCACATTAAATTAAAAAGGGCTACAATAGGCAACAGGAGGAACAGACATGAAAACAAGTTTTTCAAAAATCGGTGCATTCGCATTGGTTGGCTTACTGGCGGGTTGTTCATCCACCACACCAACAACCAGCGATGTACCAAATGAAACCGCCGTGGCAAGCGAAACGCCGCAAACCACGGAACCTGTGGTCGAAACCACATATCAAGCACCCTATAACCGGATCGCCGGTTATGCTGTCGATGGTGATCTGCCACTTGCTGTATGGGTGGATTTTGATCCCAATGATGACACCATTCTCAATATCGAAATCACCGGTTACGGCAATCCAGTGATGATGGCTGATTTTGGTGAACAATTGGGTGCCTACAACAGTGAAAAAGAAAATTATTATGGTACCGCAGCCAGTGCAGTGGAAGCAGTTGAAGAAGACGTATTATCCGCTGCTGTAAAAAGTGCTGCGGACAGTTACTTAGCGAGCAAGGATACCTTGATCATCCGTCCGTATCAGTCATTGATGACCATGCGTTATATGGCCAATAATCCCTATATCGTGGATAATACGACATTAAGTGGTGATACCAAGATCGTGACCGAAATCGTCGCACAATATCCAGCCGATGCGGCTTATCTAGTCGAAGAAGATGTATTGAATGATGATACGGTGATTTATCCTGCAGGTACATCCACTTCTACCTTTACCAAGGACAGTGGGGAAGAATATACCATTACCCATCAGGTCATCCGTGGCAATCAACCCGGTGTGGTGATCGTCAGTTATACCTATGGTGATACCACGGTATATGATGCATTGGACATCTATGATAACTTCACCATGGATCTATCCGGTTTGGATTCCTTTGGTTTAGTGGTTTCGACCATGGATCAAGATGATTCCACCATTACTTATCGGGTATTGGGTGATAAAGCCATGAACTTTGCCGGTGGAACCTGCGGTTCCACCGTATTGGATGTCACCATCAATACCACTGATGATACCATTGCAAACGTTCATGTCGTCGAACACAGTGATTCCACTTATCTGGCCAATCCTTGGGAATATGCTGGTGCATTTGCCAATGTCGGCAAATTGATCTATGACATTGACAGTTATACCGATCTATTCACCGGTTTAAGTGCGACCACCCCCATCACCAAATATGATCTGACCAGTGATGATGTAGAAGGTGGAGTTGTGGTTGATGGCGGTATCGATATGGTCGTGACCGGGGCTACACGTACTCCGAATGCCATTATTTCTGCTGTCAATGCAGCCATTGAAGCATACAGTGCACAATAGTTGAATCAATCATTATTCCAATAAAAAACTGGGGTCGGTAACGTAATTGTTACCAACTCCAGTTTTTACTTAATCATCCACTGAATCTTCGGTGTATTTTTTCAAAACAGTGTTTGAAGAATTCTTATTGTCTTCAAAATATCCGACCTTCCCTTCGCAATTAAGTTCATCTACAGAAAATCTAAACGTTTTGGATATATTACCCGATTATCCCATCATTTTATAAATGGCTGATGCCGAATGCTTGCTTTTACCAAGCACATCTAAAATTTGGCTTTTGATTTTGTCTTTTGATCTTCTTTTGAAGAAGGATTTGAGTTCAGTTGATCTGAATTTAACGTCGAATTAGGATTCCACCCTTCTTTAAAATCCATTCTTCCCCATTAAACAATGTTTTCATTGATTAATTGATCGATTGACACAGGTATAAACATATTTTCATCTCCCTTTCGACTCACGACTAACTCACGATCTATTTCTACTCTTGAGAAAGAGAAACGGCAAATACTGTTACGTTGATATAACATTATATTTGAAGTGTCTTGCATTTTGAAAACGAGTCCCTGATGAAAGATATTAGGTCAATTCATCATTTATGAAACGATTCAGTGTATGATAGATGTCAAGGAAGGAATTTCATGCTGGATTATCGATTTCACACGTTCATGGTGCTGGTTCAAACGGAAAGCTTCACGAAAACCGGTGGAATACTTCATCTGACTCAACCCACCATCACCGCACAGATCCGTTCACTTGAAAATGAACTGGATTCACCTTTGTATACCTACAGCAAACGTCGTTTTGCGCTGACGGACAAAGGAAAAGCTGTCTATCGGTATTGCTGCAAAGTGGAACAGCTCAATGAACAGTTGAAGCAAAATCTAAACCAACTTCAACAGCAGCCGATCCGCATCGTTGCAACATCGATCATCGGCAATTATATGCTTCCTAAAGTCATTGCAAAGTGGTTGAACCAAGATCCAATGTTGCGGATCGAACAAGCCATATTATCCACACCCAATTGCTTAGCAGCCATCGATCAAGGCGAAGCCGATTGTGCATTGATCGAAGGATATATCGATGCCAGTGTTTATCCTTGTCAAACCATTAAATCCGCACCCATTGTTTGCTGTGTATCACCCAAGCATCCTTTGGTTCAAACCAAACAGATCCACTTATCCGATCTTCTAAAATATCCATTGGTTGTAAAAGAAAGACACGCGAGCAATCGAGGTATCGTCCCGCATGCCTTGGCGAATCATAATCTTTCCTATGATTCATTCATCAATACCGTGGTTGCTGGTTCGATCACCGGAATGAAACAGATGCTGATCAATAATGGCGGAATCGGTTTTCTTCATAAAGATGCCATACTGGATGAAATCAACCATGGAATGTTGACGATCATTGATATCGAAGATTTCAAACTCAATCATGATATGGTGATGATCACCAATCCAAATTCCTTATTCAAATCGAAAATGAACCGGTTATATGATGAATTGAAACAATTGGATCAATGATCAATACATTATCTTAACAGATGCAAAATATAAAGAAGACCATGCGACGCAGAAGCATGGTCTTCTTTATGTTTATTTAACCAAGCGAATGATTTATTCGCTTACGGTTATGTGGATCATGGATTCAGCTACTAAGTCTGAATCAGATACCAATCCAACGTAGGTGGAGCCTGCACCAGTAGCGGTGACGGTACCATTTTCATCCAGGGTTGCTACGGATTCATCCAAAGATGTCCAATGGAAAGAAAGATCGGTATAGTTTTTTGGAGTATAGGTTGGGGTGATGGTGGTGGTATCACCAACGGATAAGGTGGTTTCACCATCGAGGTAGATCTGATCGATCTGGATCGTTTCTTTCAATTCAACATTATCCAGATACAGACTGCCTTCACCACTGTTGACCTTGAAGCGTACTTCGATCGTGGCGGCATTAGCAGCGGTGGTAAAGACATAGTCATTGGTACGATATCCATCGTAGGAAAGATTGAGGTTATCGGACAAGGTGACGGTAAAGTTGGCGATGGTCTCACCATTGGCATCAAATTGTTCGATTTCATAACCAAAATCTTCACTGTTGAGGGTATCGGATTTTTGATCGAAGGATAATTGATAACGCGTGTTGGGTTTGACTTCAACCACTTGACTTAATGTGGCGTTACCATAACCATCCGCATTATTGCGAACGATCACATATTCCCCATTGTTGACTCCCGTTACAAAGGTGCTTTCTTCTTGGGGTTCTTCCGCTTCCGGATCGGCTTCGCCAGCGATTCCAATACTCCAAGCGGCATCGGAATCAAATGTACCATCCTGGATCAGATTGGTCGAATCCACAGAAGTGGGCAAATCATAATCACCATGGACCGTGATCTCATTGATGGCAACCGGTGTTTCACCACTGGTTAGATCGAATTTGACATATTTGAAAGAAGTAGACGGTGTATAGGTGGTTTCACCATCGACTGGAGTATAGTTGATCCCATCCTGGGAAACAGATACGCTAACAGCTTCAGGTTCGACGCCATATTCGACACTGATCTCACCATTTTTGATCAAACCAGCCAATTCCAATACGACACTGTCTTGCGTGGTTGAACCATCCGCACTCCACGCCGTGGTTGAATCATAGTCGACTGCCATCAAAGGATCACTCCCTTCGGCAGTGGTCGTGGCGGTGACACCCTGACCCAAAGCACGGTTTGGATTTTCCGTAAATGTCTTTGGTTCATCACTTAATGTCAGATCAGCATAGATCATGTTATGGTCTGCCATATCGGAATGATACGTTTCAACATTGGAAATACTGATGTTTTTTGTGGTGATGATGTTATCCACGCTCATCACCTTCATCGAATCATCCGTACCATTGAAGGTATCCAGGAAGACACCATCCAAACCATTGGCGATATTGAAGTCTTCCAAGAATCCAGTGTATTCATAGTAAGATTGATCCGCATTCCAGTCCGCGACCATGATGATGTAATCACATGGATCGGTTTTGACTCGTTCGATGATCTGTGCCATCTGTCTTCTTCTTAACGGGGTATTTTCCCAAGAGGTATGGGTAACATAGAAGGCGATGGTCTTACCATCTTTTTCAAAAACGACCCGTTCCAATGCCTTCGTTGCTTTGGAAGAAGTGGATTCGATCGGCATGGAAGAATATTCTTTAATTTCATACGCTGATGTGGTTCCCACACCAAATCCACCATTAGCAAAATCACGGCCTTTGGCAAAATGGACATACGGATAATTCTCATTGACGAAATCCTGAACCATGTCGTAGTCATTACGGGTGTTGTTGACATCGATTTCTTGAAATCCCATCACTTCGATCCCCAATTCATCCAGGATATCCGACATCGCCGTGATATCCGGATGGGCTTTGGAATCGACATTCCAACTAGCCACCCGTAATGTGGTTTCACCAGTGGATTCACTGGTTGGATCACTGCTCGACGCTGGTGTGGTGGTCACGGTAGTTGATGTGGAACTGCAACCGCTAATGGATGCCACCAACGCTAACGCAGACAGTGTTTTGATCAAACGTTGCTTCATAGGTTCTCCTTTCGTAAACGCTTACAGAGTTATTTTGCGACATTGTAAAATCTAAGTAAAATCAATAGTAAGCAATGATAATTCAATTTAATCCATATATAGAATGATTCTATGGTTAAGCCATAAAAAAAAGGATGCCAAGGCATCCTCTTTCTTTCTTATTGAGCCAATGCAGCATCGATTGCGCTGTTGATGGCTTCGGAAGTAACGGTTGCACCAGAGACAACTTCAACATATCCCTGATTTGCAACGATTTCTTCCGGTGCACTTTCAACAACAGGTACACCGATACCATCGGTTTCACCTTCACCGACCACTTCGGCTTCGGTTATTTCACCACCAGCAACCGTCAAAGTAACAGTGATCGAACCCATACCAGTGGCTTCACCAGTATATGTACCATCGGCAACACCACTAAGATCCAAAGTTGCAGCAGCTTCTTCGGTTTCAGCCGGAGCTTCCGTTTCGACAGTAGCTTCGGTTTCTACCGGTGTTTCACTGGCGACCGGAGTTTCAGTAGCAACCGGTGTTTCAGCAGCAGGTGTAGTTTCTACGGTGCCTTCTGTGGAAGAGCATCCGGCAAGCAGTGCCAAAGTGGCAACAGCAGTTAATAATTTCTTCATAATTCTTTCTTTCCTCCAGAAATTATGAAATCAGTGTACAACCAATATGGATTTAATCAATCTTTAAATTAAATTTAACTATAATTTCACATATTATCGCCATATTCGTCGGCTTGAACATTCAAACTGTTCATCAATCGATTCATATTTTCATCTAAGGTGGCCATGATATCTGCGCAGTGTTTCAATC
>CALVCY010000107.1 GCA_944326175.1 uncultured Erysipelotrichaceae bacterium | reverse complement strand
CATGATTCCATTGCTAATTGATCCATTATCCATAATATAAAGTGAATTGATGATTGACTCCTCCCAGGTAAGCATGGTTTGGGAAAAATCAAAATATCCCGGTACTTCTGACAGTGCGGCGTAGCATATAATCTCGTGTAGCTCAGAAATCGCTTCATCACGGTTATATTTTTTTTGGATTGCCTTTTCACAAAACTGTGTAAGGAAAAATCGAATGGTTGTTCCAATGTCTAACCTTGGATCTAAATCCTTAAGTTTTTGATAAATTTGCGCGTAATTGAGATATTTACCGAGTTTCTTTACGAAACGCCTTTCTGCATTTTGGTCGTACAATCGATCATCATTTTCTTTAAACAGCATCCAATTGAACTTTTTCAACAGGTAGTAATTACAACAGCCTTCATTAGTATCATTTTTATTAAACTTTCTCATGACTTGCTTATGAACTTCATCCAGCTTACGGTTTAATTCCTGTATTAGGTGAAATCTATCAACACAATGAACAGCATTAGGAAAATAGATTTTACATGTATCTCTATAGACGTCATACATGTCTGAACAAATGGCTCTTTCTTTTTTGCGCTCATTCAGTGGTATCCTGAAGAAATAATCGGAGAGTGTCGTTCTTCTGCGTGATTCCAACACCTCAAATACCGACCACTTTTTAAAGTCGATCATGACACAAATGTATTTGCTTTTAAAACGCTTTGAGTGAAAAGCATAATTTTCGTCGATGAGTATATACTCCGGTAATTCGATGCGTCCGATACAACAGTGACGGTCGAATATGTTTTGCACAGTGGTTGGCGAAAGACCATATCGATTTGCTATTGAAGTAAAGGTTTCGTTAGGTAACTTTAAGTCACTCATTATTCGGTCTATTACCGCAACCGAAACGCGTTGACGATCATGAGAAAAACAGTTGTGCTCCAAAAAAGTTTTACCACACTTGGAACACATATATCTTCTGGCTCGATATTTAATGACCGATTGCCTACCTAACATGACGGTGTGTGCGATTTTTCTGGTCGTATAACCTATAATTTGAACGTTTCCACTGCAACAATACTTACAAATTGGCTTATCGGGCGTTAATGTGATGACGTATACATCATTTCCGGATGCAGAAAGATGGACACCTAGTCTCTGAAGTCTTTCAACCGGAAGATTCCAAGTACTGCAGATGATTGTGGATGCCGCTGTTTGATTGTTTGTCTCTTGTTTTGTCATAAACTGATCTCCTTAGCACCAATTTAGCAAGGGGATCTGAGAATTCCTATTGGGTTGTGTGGAATGCACAGTTGTATCTTGGATACAGTTTATGAACAAGATCCGTTTTATACACAAGTGTAGTTTTAACTAACATTAGATGGCTGCGAATTGAACTACTTATATCCGAATGTATAAAATGATAATTGATTCGATTGGCTATTTTTTCTAATCCTTCTAAATCAAACCGACGGAAGTGCTTATATTGAAAATTCGAAATAAAGCGGCCTATTTCGTCGATGGTAAATTTAATCATGGGTAATAAAACATCTGGATATAGTGTGAAAGTTTCGTTAGTTTCAACAATCTTAAATCTTATCAAAATGATAATAATGTTGCCAATTTGCGTGTTGATTTTCTTTAGGATGTATCCCCAAGTAAGCAACGTGAATTGAGGGAAATTTTATTTATCCTTCTTGGTCCTCATTAACGTTGGCAGACTGGATAGCATCTGTTCGTCTAAAAACCAGAATCCCTTTGGAAGAAGGTGTGATAGAACACGAAATCAGTTCAAATCCTTCCTGTTCCATTTGATTGGCCGCACCTTCGATACTTGCCGCCATTTCCTTTGCCTTGGGTGAATACTTAACAACAATCGTTTTATACATTCTAACGCCTCCGATCTAACTTTAATTTATATGAAACCAAGCGTTTACAGTGTCGCTTTTCTTAAAATAATTCAAATAACCGGTTACTACTTCCAAAAAAAGGCACGGGAAATCCATAGTCTCTTGAAAAAGATATTTTTCGAATGCGCACCATAGACATCCATTCTCTTTAGGATAAACAAGCCGAATCAAGCCTTCGCTCAATTTTTGTGAATACTAAGTGATCCAACAATACATAAAATCGTGGTATCTCTATATAACGAAAATAAGATTTAAAACGCGTTTATCAATTGATTTGTTCCGTATCTCTCAACACTTCATCGATAATTGGCTGTAGGGAAGTAAAATCGACAAAATCCGCGTGTTTACCGTAAGTCGCCATCAATGCTCTGTCTTCTTCGCTCCACTCTTGTGTCGATTTGGTTTTCAAAAAGCGATGCAACAGCGTCATCACGGTTCGATGCCCCAAAGATAACGCTTGATAATCGATGGCGCCCCGCAGATGGAAAATCACTGCGCTATCATATAACTCGGCAGGAATCTGCTTTTGCAGAGAATCCCGAATAGTTATCCGATTCTGCACAATTTCCGGATCTGCAAGACCAACTGTAACGATGATCAGCCTTTGACCCTTTCCGAATGACCGCCCTCGTAGCGTCTTTGTCAATCCTAGAACACCTCCGGCATACAGTGCACCGATATACACAACCGTATTCAGTTCGGAAAGTGGCGGTGCTTCGCGATAACTGAAAGCAGGGATCCCTGTTTGCTTTGATAGTTGCTGCGCATAACGGCGGGCGCTTCCGTACCGGCTTCCGTATAGAATGATGGATTTCATAAAGCCCCCTTACCTTTTAAAAAACTCTATCTCACTAGCACAGTGCAC
>CALVCY010000106.1 GCA_944326175.1 uncultured Erysipelotrichaceae bacterium | reverse complement strand
TGCGCTTGACCAATTCAGCCAGTTCATTGACCGAGATCCCATCCCAATAGGTGATCTCACTGACCTTCTCCACCTGCTTCGGTCTATAACCGGTATTGTTGTTACGATTCCGGTTGTCCTTGCGATTTTGATTCGGTTTTCTTCGATTGTTGCTTCTCGCCATTAAAACACCCCTTTCCTTTGGTCATTAACAGAGAATTACTATGGATCAACCACTCTTGGATTGGATCCAATCAATCCTGCAACAGGGCGTGGAGTTGATCGAACAGGGAATCGTCGATCTCAACTTCCAATGCCCTTTGCAGCAATCGTTTCTTTTTTGCGATTTCAAATGCATTCGCATCTTTTTTCAAATATGCGCCGCGACCGTTGGCTTTACCACTTAAATCGATCACCACCGATCCTTGTGGTGTTCGCACCACCCGGATCAGATCTTTTTTTGGACATTGTTCACCAGTAGCAATGCAACGGCGCATGGGGATTTTGCGTGGTCCTTTCATGACTACTCCGCATCGTCCTCATAGTATTCGGCGTATTCATCATAATCGATATCATCGTAATCTTCATACGCTTCCTGCTGGGCTTCGATTTCAGCCAGTTCTTCATCCGTATAGAATGGCTTCAGGGAATATTCCTTGTCCTTGACCAAATCGGCATTGGAAACACGACGATCGTCGTCTCTTTTCTTTTTACGCTTTTTGGACGGCTTGGATTCTTCCGGTGTGTTTTTGGAAGCATCAGCAAATGTTTCGAACACACTGACATAATCGCTTCTTTCTTTTAATGAGCGTTTATGTTTGACTGGTTTTTCGTTTACGGTTTCTGTGGTTTCAACCATCGGTTCAGTTGAGACCGAACTGGTTTCGATCACGGTCTTGTCATCATCAGTTTCAGACACCTGTTCTTTCGAAACAGTCGTTTCTTCCGCTTTTTGAGCTTCAACACTGGCAACGGATTCAACCACTGCTTCCTCAAGTGGCACTTCTTCCACGTCCGTATCGGTGTTGATCATCAAATCTTCCACCAGATCTGGATCTTCGATACCACTGGCAGCTTTGGCAGCGGCTCTGGCCTGAGCTTCCTGACCGAGACGTTCGACTTCTTCTTTCTGATGCGCTTTACGTGCATTGGCCAGATCGATCTTGTACTGTTCTTTCAAAGCCACATAATCAATTCCTTCATCCAGCAATTGAGATTCGGTTTTGATATCGACTTTCTTACCGGTGAGTTTTGCGACCAATCGGACGTTTTTGCCTTTACGTCCGATCGCCAATGATAACTGACTTTCATCAACAACCACGATAATCCCTTGCCCGTTTGGATTAGGGACAGCGGTGATGATCTCCGCCGGTTTGAGTGCATTGGCTACCAATTCGGTGATATCATCGCTGTATTGGAAAATATCGATGCGTTCGCCTTTGATTTCATTGGAAACTTCGCCAACTCGGATACCGTTGACACCCACGCAGGTACCAACTGGATCGACGCCTTCCACATGGCTCATGACAGCCATTTTGGTGCGTTCACCCGGCTCACGGGCAATGGCTTTGATTTCAACGACACCCTGATAGATTTCCGGTACATCTCGTTCAAATAAACGTTTGACCAAAAGCGCATCCGCACGGCTGACTAACAATTGACTGCCTTTGGTGTCTTTTTCACAAGCAGTGATGACCACTCGGATGGACTGGCCTTCCCGATAGACTTCTGTGGGCAATTGGGCTGCTTTGGGCATCAACGCCAAGGCGTCTCCCAGATTGACCATCATATATTTGGGCTCGATCGCTTCGATCACACCCATGACCATATCACCGACTTTATCCTTATACTCGTTGTAAATGGCACTTTTCTCGGCTTCACGGATCTTCTGTTTGAGCACATTTTTAGCCAGCACGGCTGCGGCTCTGCCACATTCGTTGATATCGACACTTACCGCAAGTGTATCACCGACTTTGATGGTTGGGTCATATTTGCGGGCATTGTCCAGTTCCATCTGCAATTCATAATCCGTAATGTCTTCATCATCAGCGACCACTTCATACAACTGGTACATCTTGATCGGATTGACTTTGTCTTTTTCGTCGATATCGACCTTTAAGTTGATTTCTTCTGCGCGGATCTGTTTGCGATAAGCTTTTTCAAGTGCTTCTTTCAGTGAATCCAGCACAATATCCTTGCTCACGCGGCGATCATCTTCCAGATTACTCATGGCTTTCAGGATTTTCTTGATGTCCATATGTTTTACTTACTCTCCTTTTTGATTAAACCGCCAGGCGCATAAATGCGATTTCGCTGGTGGGAACGGTTATGGTTTTGCTGCGGGATTTGTCCCGATAGGTCAAAATCAGGTTGTCTTCATCGATCTCATCCACATGTCCGACAAATTCAAGCGATTTATTGATCGGATGCTCCAGACGGATATAGACTTTATGATTTTTGGCCAACAGCCGTTGTTGAAGTGTGGTCAATTCCCGCTCGGCTCCAGGGGAACAGATTTCCAAGAAATAATCGGTAAGTTCTTCGAATTCATTGTCCAATAAAGTCGAGATGGCATCGGATACGATGGTACAACCATCCAGATCCATTGAGAAATCTTCTTTTCCACATGCAATTTGCAAAACCCGATTGTTTCCTTGCTTGGTCCATTGGATATCGTAGACATGATACCCCATGGATTCGACCACTTCCGTAATCCGTTGATTCAGCAGATCACTCATACACCCTCCATTTAATCAAACAATAAGGAGTGGTGACCCACTCCTTTGTTTAGACCTTCTCTATATTACACAACTTCTGCGATAAATACAATAAAATCGCACTTTTTTGAAGGTCAGTGTGTTTGCTTATACTGCTTAAGTCCTTGCGCGATTTGATCTGGGCAGCTGGTCGGCTTGCTGCCGCAAGGAATACCCTCCAACGCTTGGATGACATCATCCATTTTCCGTCCTTTGACCAGGGAAGAGATCCCCTTGAGATTCCCATTGCATCCCCCTTCGACGTTCAAGGATACGATGGTATCACCATCCACTTCAAATGTCATTTTACGGGAACAGACGCCTTTTGGAATAAATGTATATGTCATGATTGGATTTCCTTTCTTTAATGGAATCTATTTTATCAAAGTTGGGAAGACTGGAAAACGACTTTACCTTTTTCAGTAATGATCCGTCCTTGATGCGTATAGCGGATCAGATCCTGTTGCAAAAGATACGGTTCGTGCAATCGTACCAATTCATTTTCATCGATCCCGCATAATGTTGCCAACGTTGCCCCTCCCAATGGACGATCGTATCGGATCAGTGCATCGATGATACGCTGATCCACATGGTCTAAACCATAGATATTCAACTCATTGGCTTTCAGATAATGCATCACAAACGATTCATCGATACACGCAGCATCCAACACGATCTGATAATCATGTAGTCGACGCAAATGGGCATTGACATTACGTGGCACATAACGACAGACTGAAGCTAAAATGATTTTTGCACGTTCATCCATATTCATTTGTAAGATTTTGGCATGATGCGAAATGATCGCTTTGATCTCAACTTCTGTATAAGGTTTCAAATGAAATTTGATTGGGAATCGTTCCCGCAATGGCTTGCTGCATTGACTGATTGCTGTGGTTGCACCAATGCATGTAAATGGCGGAAGTTTCAAATTGACCATTTTCCCGCTACTGGCATACTGGACCAAAAAATCCATCCGATAATCTTGCAATATCGGGTAAAGAAATTCCTCGCATTTGCGATTAAGTTGATGAATTTCATCGATCAAAACGACATCACCTGCCTCGAGCGATGCAAATACATGCGCCAGTGAGGCGGTGGACTCGACAGTTGCTGCATTGATGATTTTAAATGATGCATCGAGTTCAGTGGCAATCAAGCGACTCAACGTGGTCTTACCCAATCCACTATCGCCATAAAACAGCACGTGATCCAGGACCGTTTGCCTTTTTTTTGCGGATTCAATAAAGATTTTCAAATTCTCAACAATCCGATGTTGGCCAATAAACTCATCCAGATGCATGGGATTCAATGATTCATTCATGTTCTACCACCTTTAATGCCTGTTTAAGAATCAATTGTGGATCATCCAGATGTAATCCATTGATTTTTGATAATACGGAAGAAATTGTCATATCATCGTAACCCAAGGATTTCAAGACTGCTTTTACTTGTGTATAGGCGCCTTGCCCATTCGTATCGCTAACAAGTTGATCAAGCAAATCACACGCACTCAATGCGTCGATGATCCGTTGTGCAATTTTCCGTGATACCCCCGATATTTTGGTCAACCCTTCGACATTACGATGCAACAACGACTCTTGAAAAAGTGATAAAGGGATCGACTTGAGTATCCGGGATGCCAAACGGCATCCGATCCCCTGAATCTCAATAAGTTTAAGAAACCATTTCAACGCCATGGTCGTATCAAAAACATAAATGATCCGATCATTATCCAGATATTGGATATAAAACAAATAATCATGATCCCTACCATCCCCTATAAAGCATGGTTGGACCATCACTTTGGTTTGATCAAATATAGCCATATCCCCGATCGATGATGACTCGATTCGGCAATGACGAACGAATATCATGGTATTTTTCATTGCATGAAAAAGGCGTATGTCACCCATACGCCATTTTATTATCGTTCGTTCAAATCTTGCGATCACGCACGTCCGCTGTATTTGCCATCGGCCGTATTGACCAGGATCATTTCATCCTGGTTGATAAATAACGGCACACGCAATTCCAAACCCGTTTCGACCTTTGCGTTTTTACTCGCACTGGTAGCTGTATCACCTTTGACAGCCGGTTCGCATTCAACGACTTTCAATGCGACCTTATCCGGCAACGCCACTCCCAAAATTTCACCTTCATAGGAGGTCACGGTGACCATATCGTTTTCTTTCAGGAATTTCATTTCCCATTCCAAACGATCTTTACCGATTTCGATTTGATCATAGGTATCATTGTCCATGAATACCAATGCATCACCGGAATCGTACAGATACTGCATCTGGCGCTTTTCGACATGAGCTTGTTCGACCTTGTCACCACCGGTGAATGTCAATTCGTTGATGACACCGGTACGCAAATTACGGACTTTGACCTTAACGATCATCTGACGCATGGCAGTTTTATTCAACTGCAGATCCAAAACCACATAGATGTTATTTTCGTTTTCAAAAGTGGTTCCGGGTTTCAAATCATTTACGATAATCATTGCTCTTTTTTTCCTCTACTTTACGAATAGTAGTATAGAGAAAAGTTGGATTCTGTCAATCAAGAACGCGGATTTGAAAGTCACTAAGGTTATCGAAATCAAAACTATATGTAAATGTGGTACAGTCGAGGGAACACAATGTTGCCTGACCCATCTCACTTTCAAAATCGGTTTCAAATTCCAATGTAGCATTCGATTCGCTCAGATAACCGTATGACTCATGATTCCATATGGCACAACGCAATGATGCCATTAACGAATGCGATGTTGTGATGGGCTCGATGGTAAGTTTAAGATTTTCTAAAGTATGCAGATTTTGGATGATCAAGGTGGTTTCGACCAGGATCAATGAAGATACGACCAATAAATAATACAACGCTACCGTGGAAAAGAAGCCTTGGACTTTATTGCACATACGCTAAAGCAATGATGCGTTCAACATCATCTTGAACGAGAGTGCATTCAATGGTTGCATCATTGACACAAAAGGATACATCATCGATGTGAGAAGCAAAATACTGACTACCCGGTGTCAGGACAAGATGATCATCGATTTGTTTCAATTCCCAAGTTTTTCCATTGCTTGAAAATGTCAACCGATCATGACTAACACTAAAATCACTCGCGTAAACAAGGCGTTGTTGCAGTAAAGCGATATCGATTGCATTCTGCACCATCCAAGGTTCTGTACCACTATTTGCAATGACTTGTAATGCATTAGCAAGCAATAGATATGCCATGGAACTGACAAATAGCGCCAGTAATGCGCTAATCAACAGACTCCCCTTCACTTTCATCGCCATCTTCCTCCATTTCCATGTCCCATTCACTTTCTTCACTGGGTTCAGGAACATAGGTAATGATGCATGTATCAATCGAATTGAGATTCAATGATACCTGTTGGTCGATCCATTCGATGGTTGTGCGGATAGTGGATTCATAGCCTTGATGGATGTATGCCAAACCCAAAACCAATGTGGTCAAAACCATGATGATCGCAAAGCCGATCAACGCATCCGTTTCAATAAAGCCTTTCGATCTCAATGTTTCCGCTTCCAAGATGAACGATCAGGGAATGATGATCACAATAAAAGGTATTGGCTTGATTGACGGTCCCACCGGGATGGTAGAACCATTGATCCACATTACAACCATCCACGATTGGAACATCATATCGATTGGCATCGATCATCGATAAAGATTGCGCATACAATGCCAAAGAGGTCTGCTGATCCGCCAATCGATATTCCATCGGTCTTATCATCGATACCATCGTAAATGTTGCAAAAGACAATATTGCCATGACGATCATGGGTTCAACCATGGTAAATCCTTTAACCCGCCACAGCTTGACCATTATTGATCCCGATACTCATCCCATTGCTGCAGGTGGTTTGATCTTCACTTAAAAATCCAGCATTGACCAATTCCGATACGGAATTGGGATAAACATCATACTCCAACTTATATTCCAATATCGCTGCATCCACGACCTTGGTCAACGACGCACACCCTTTGTTGTCCACCACGTTCATCACTTTTTGAATATTGGGTACTGCCAGTAAATAAATCACCGCAATCACACAAACGACAATGATCATTTCCAGCAGTGTAAATCCTTTGATTTTCGTATACATGATTTCTCCTTTCTTGGTTGAACCATTTACATATTGGCAATGATGTTCATCGGAAGAAACAATACCTGATAGATGCAGATGATCAAAACACCGATACACCCATAACATGCGATCTGGATGATCTTAGCCATCCGTGTGCTTTTCTTCCCAATGGTCATGGTGGTGACTTGACCATATGCATCCAATGCCAACGACGCTTTGCCACTATACTCACTTAATGTCAAAAATTTGATCAATGTATCATCCAATCCACTGGCCGATAATGCTTCATGGAATCCATTTCCTTTTTCCAATCGAGATAACAATGCATTCGATAATGGAGCCACAATCGAGCGATGGATCGATGCAAGCAACTGTAACGTATCGATCGTCGATAAACCGGCTTTCAAACATAAATTGAAATAAACGGAAAAGTCCACCGAAACCAATTGAACCAATAAATGATGAGCCGATAAATGATGGGAGACACGCATCAATCCCAATAAGCCCTTTGGGATCATCAATAAAACGGCAATGATCACAACGGAGATGAGGATCACCATCAATCCAAAGATCAGTCCGAGCAACGCATGATCCAATGGTGTGATCCAGGATAATGACTGATGAAACGAATCTGCCAACGATTGGATCATGGGGATACCCAAATTACGAAACAATAACATTCCGATCAAACAGATCAATAACAATCCAATCGATGGTAGCGTATGTTTGATCCAAAATTGACGCTGTGATTTTTTGGTTTGGATCAACGCATCACATTGGGTCAATGTCGCATCCAATGGTAATACCTGGATCAGTCCATCAAAATACGATCGATAGGCATGGGGCAAATAAGGTTTTAATGCCATTGCGATGGTTTGACCATTATTGAGTTGAGTTTCTATCGCCTCGATGAAACGACCATTCCGTTTATCCTTGATCAAATCAAAAATAAAATCCACTGCATAATGCTGACTGAGCAATGTCGATAACATCACCATATCCGCATCATCAAAATGTCGATTCGTTAATTCAATTGACCACCAATGCGCTCCCGTAGAGTCTTTCGACCTTGGTTTCAACCGTCTGATATGTGATTTTATGAAATCGAACATATGCCATCAAGGCATCATGATCCATGGCTTCCACCATCGTGAATTTGATCCGTGTCTTCGGATCGACCAATAACTGTTGATAACACAGATAAGCAATACTGTCCTGAAGGGATCCACTATCGACACCCAAATCCAGTAAACGATGATATGCGCTGGTTGCACTGCCGGCATGCAATGTCGCGATCACCAAGTGTCCTGTCAATGCAGCACGTAAGGCCATATGCGCTGCTGTTTCATCACGGATCTCACCAATGAAGATCACATCTGGATCATGACGCATAATCTGTTTGATGGCATCGCCATAATCCATATGATTGGCTTCGTTGATCTGTACCTGCATCAAATGAGGATAGTAGATCTCGATCGGATCTTCGATCGTATAGATCTTTCGGTTTTTCATCGCATTGAGCAATGAATATGCAGTTGTGGTCTTGCCACTGCCCGTAGCACCACAAAGAATAAACAAACCATGATGCAGCGTCGTCACCTTTTCAAAAATCATCCGGATCTCTGTATCGGGTGTCAAATGATTCAATGGGATCAGCATGGCTCGATCCAATATCCGTATGACCCCGACCATACGATAGCGGGTACTCATTACGGCAAAGCGACAGGCATACTGTTTCTTGCCATTATCGTAGACAAAACTTCCGGTCTGCGGACGGGAAGCGTCCGCCAGTTCACAATGAGCAATGAATTTGAAATATTGAAACAGACGTTCATCCTGGAGCTCTTTTTTGACGGATATGGCGGTCAACGCACCATCAATTCGCAATTCATAGCTCGCTTGATGATTTTCGATGGTCATATGAATATCACTGGCTCCCTTGGATAATGCCGTCTCCATCAGATATCCCAATGCCTCTTTCATTTCCCTCCTTTCATATCCTTTAGAGACGCGAATGCACGATTGCAACAAAAAAAGACGGAATATTTTCCCGTCTCGATCAATTGGCTATTTTGGCTAGGCCATCATTTGAACACAGTGTATATGTGATCAAATATTATTCCTTTATCGGTATCGAGAAGATCGTATTTCTTTTTTTATGGTTCAAACCACCTTCAACCCAATGCTGCAATTGATCAAACATCAGTTACAAGCTTCCGTGAAAGAAAAATGACAAAATTTGATTAAAACACATCCGTTCATCCAGTGATATTGTGATTGATCAAAATATGATCCCCAAGTTTTAATGTGACATTTCCATCAGGGATGATATATTCATCACCCCTATGGATCAAAACCACAAGACCCGCTGTGTGCTTACCGACATCCGCCATCCTTTCTCCGACAAGTCGTGATTGTTCATCAATTACTTTCTCAGTAAGTTCAAAATCGACCTCTTTGTTATTTGAAAGCGTACAAAGCATAGCGATATCCCCATTTTGAAGTTTTGTGTTACCTCGAGGAATGATTGCTTTACCATCCCGCGTTAGATTTACAATCAATGAACTTGGTGGTAAGGTGATGTCCTTGATCATTTGGTTGCAATATTCATGGTCCTTACTGACCATAAATTGAATGTAGTTAACGGGTTTTTCATCCACATAATCCGTAAAAGTCTTAAGGATGTTACCATGGGCATCGATCATATCTAGATGCTGTGAAACATAAGGAAGCAGTGTCCCCTGAATCGCGATCGACAATAAGACGACAATAAAAACAATATGAAAAATATCATATGAGATACTGGCAGGGTCTAAGACGGCTTGGATTGCAAACGCGATGCTGGCCGCACCTCTTAATCCGGCAAAAGAGACGAGTAGGTTCTGCCGAAAACTGCTCTTAAACGGTAAACTGAGCAAAAACACAGCGAACGGTCGAGCTATAAACGTGATGAAAAGCATGATCAATACACTGATCGGTAAAACATCGCTCATTTGTGAAGGAAACGCCAACAAACCTAAAAGAAAGAAAAGTACGGCTTGTAAGATTGTGGTAATACCATCAAAAAATGGGTATAAGATATCGTTTTCTTTTAAATGTGCATTGCCCAAGATGATACCAAGGATGTACACACTTAAAAATCCATTACCATTGAGCAATGTACATGCAGCATAACTTGCAAATACCAATGCTGTACTAAAAATCGTTTCGATACCCGATGTGTCAAAATGGATATTGGTCATAATGTACTTTGCCAAATAACCGACACCAAAACCAAAACCTATACCGATCATCAGTTGCATTGCTAGCAATAAAATCGCACTTGCCAATGATATCCCCTCGCCCATTGCCGACAAGATGACGATCGTAAGCATATAAGCGAATGGGTCATTGCTCCCACTTTCGACCTCCAGTAAAGGTGCGGTGTGATCTTTTAAAGCCAGATTTTTCGAACGTAAGATCGAAAAGACACTGGCAGCATCCGTCGAGGCCAACACACTACCACAAAGAAGTCCCTCAAGCAAACTCATCTGCAATATGAAATAGCAAAACACACCGACCAGAAAAGCGGTCAAGATCGTGCCAAGGCTACTAAGAATAATGGCTCTAAAAGCGATGGGCTTGGCTGAATCGAAATTTGTCTCAAAACCACCGGTGAACATGATCACAACAAGCGCAATGGAACTTAATGTCTGCGCAAAATAATAGTTATCGAATTGGATCTTAAAGAGTCCATCACTTCCAACAAGCATCCCTAAGATAATAAAAAGCAAAAGTGAAGGGACCCCTACACGGCTCGATAATTTTTTTAAAAGTGAACATGCCAATAAGATAACGGCAACAAATAATAATAATTGTGTCACAAATACCTCTTTTCCTCGAACTTTCTAATGTTGCCGTATAGATGGATTTCACCACAAGATAATTATGGCTCAACATAATTGGTATTATAAAATCGATACGTCAAAACAACAGCTATCGTAAAACTCGCTCCATCGAAGTAGTATTTATTACATGGTCAAGATAATCGCCCTACAACGATAATGATTCGACCATGGATTATTCTAATGACGTATATGAAGCAAGTAGGGATTGGTTTTCCATTGAATATCCATGGTCGAACCATTGCCATGACCCGGACAGATGATGGTGGAACCATCAAACATCGCAAATCGTTTCAATGATGTACGCAGATCCGTCCCATTTCCAAGTGGCAAATCATCCCGTCCAATGGAATCATCAAACAATACATCCCCAGTAAACAGATAATTACCGATACGATACACCAATGAACCCGGTGAGTGACCAGGCATGTGATAGATATCGATATCCATCCCCTGCCAATGGATCGACCCTTCTGATAGATCCGCCAGAATCGAAGGATCGATATAAACTCGGTCACGGTTTCCAAATAATGGCGGATCTCCGGCTGCCAGTCCATGATCGGCTACATTGAGATAAATGGGAACATTCGGATATTTACGTACAAGTGGCATCAATCCAGTAAAATGATCATAATGACCATGGGTCAAAAATATCATATCCAGGATCACATCCGATAAAGCTGTCTGGATACGGCCATCCGTACATGAAGGATCAATGATCAATGCATGTCCGTTATGCGTGATGATATAGGTGTTATTGTCACTAACTGCTGTGTTGATTCGTTTGACTTCCATAAAAATACTTCCTTTGGTATCACCATTTTAACCCAAAATTCAATCGAATCGAAATCGACCATCCCGAGTAAAAGAAAAGACGACCCAAGTCGTCTTGATTCTTATTTCTTTTCTTTATGCAGCGTTTTCTTGCGGCATACCGGGCAGTACTTCTGAGTTTCCAGTTTTTCGGTATGCTTTTTCTTGTTGCGGGTGGAAATATAATTTTCTTCACCGCAAACTGAGCACTTCAACGTGATATTATCTCTAGGCATAATCCACCTCCAATTTCAATGCCCATAAATCATACGCAATTCACGATGCAAATGCAATAAAAATCGTGTACGAAGCGGGATGTCGCCACCCCGCTTCGTTTATCCGATATGCATTGATCAATCGTTGCGTTTGACTTTTTCGACCAGTTTTTCCTGTAAGAACGCCGGTACGGGTTCATAACGGTCGAATTCGATCGTATAATCGCCGCGGCCTTGGGCGATCGAACGCAATTCGATGGCATAGTTGTTCATTTCTGCCATCGGGACCTGAGCATGGATCACGGTCAACCCATCCACATTGGTGCCCATATCCACGATCATGCCACGCTTTTTGTTCAAATCGGCAATGATATCACCGGTATAACTTTCCGGGACCTGAACTTCAACGTTTCCGATCGGTTCAAGCAAGATCGGATTGGCTTGCGGCATGGCGTTGTTATAAGCCAGTCGTGCGGCGGCTTTGAAGGCGATATCCTTGGAATCGACTTCGTGGTAGGAACCATCGATCAATGTGGCCTTGACCCCAACCACTTTGTATCCGGCCAACACACCTTTGTTCATGCATTCGCGCAATCCAGCTTCAACGGCTGGGAAATACTGTTTCGGTACAGCACCGCCGAATACTTTTTCTTCAAAGACCATGTCTTCACAATCCCATGGTTCAAACGTCACTACGACATCCCCATACTGGCCGGCTCCACCGGTTTGCTTTTTATGCTTGCCCTGAGCGGTCACGGTTTTGGTGATCGTTTCACGGTATTGGGTCAATGGGTCAGAGGTATTGACTTCCACTTTGAATTTGCTTTTCAGCTTTTTCAATACCAGATCGATGTGTTGTTCACCGACACCATAAAGCAATTGCTGACCGGTTTCCTTGTTGAGCACCACTTTCAGACTCATGTCTTCCTGAACCATTCGGTTCAATGCAGTACTCATCTTGTCTTCATCGCTCTTGGTTTTCGGAGAAATCGCCTTGGCCAACATCGGTTTGGGGAACTCCACCGGTGGATAATGGACACTGCTACCTTTGGCACACAGTGTGTCGTTGGTAAACGTATTGTCCAATTTGACCACCACACCGATATCACCGGTAAACAACTTTCCGACAGCCATTTGGACTTTGCCACGAAGTGCATACACCTGCATGATGGTCTCGTCCGTATCCGTCAATGGATTATAGACCACACTGCCGCTGGCCAAAACACCAGTTTTGACTTTTAGATAACTGATACGTCCCACATACGGATCGATGATTGTCTTGAATATCTGAGCCGTGACGATCTCGTCTTCATTGGTTTTCAATGCCACCGGTTGATCATGATCATCCAACGCTTCAATAGAGCCCAATTCTTCATATGCCGGGAAGTATTCACGTAATAGATCCAATAGACGATAGATACCGGTTTGTTGCAATGCACTGCCACTGAATACGGGTTCGATTTCTCCAGTGGCGACACCATAGGAAAGTCCTTGCACCAGTTCTTCATCACTGAATTCTTCGCCGGAGAAGAACTTTTCCATCAATGCATCATCGCTCATCGCGATCGCCTCAGCGATCTGGTTGTAATATTCATCGACCATATCCACCATATCGGCCGGTACTTCCTTCGCATTTTCGGCATCATCGTAGTACCAGGCTTTACGCCGTAAAATATTAACAGAGCCAACGACTTTATGATCGTGGATGATCGGCATTTCAAATGGGATCACGCTTTTGCCAAACGTTTCGTGCAATGCAGCATAGGTTTTATCAAAACTCGCAGTGGGATCATCCATCTTGTTGATAAAGAAAATCGTTGGTAATCCGCGTTTGCGTGCATCACGTACAGCGCGTTCGGTCCCACTTTGGATCCCGGCTTTGCCATCGACCACGACCAATACATTGTCACCCACACTCAATCCGGCCATGCGATCGGCGGCATAATCCAAATACCCAGGGGTATCGATAAAATTGATCTTGACCCCTTTCCATTCCACTGGAGCCAAACAACAGTAGCAACTGGTTTGACGTTCGATGCAATCGGCATCAAAATCACATACCGTATTTCCTTTGGCAACAGAGCCCATCGTGGGGATGGTTTGGGTATAGGCAAGGATGGATTCGATCAAACTGGTCTTCCCGGCTCCATTATGGCCAAGCAACGTGACATTGCGGATATCTTTTGCATGATAGTCTTTCATTAAGCCAACCATCCTTTCAATTGATCCACACACTCACTGCGTGCATAATGGATCGCCGTCACCCCATTATTATCGGCAATACTCTTATCGGCACCCATTTCTACTAGATATTTGACCATATCCGGGTCTCCCGCATAGGCAGCACGCATCAATGCCGTACATCCACGGCAATCCTTGGCGTTGATATTGGCTCCATGGGCCATCAAAACATCGACCATATCCTTGCGCACGGTCGTTACCGCTTCCATCAAGCAGGTACGGCCCAAGGAATCGGCACAATTGACATCGCCACCCCTTTCGATCAAAAATTCAACGACTTTGACATGGCCCAAAAAAGCGGCACGCAATAATGCCGTACGGCCATTGTTGTCGCGGGCATTGACATTGGCACCGGCATCGACCAGCATCCGACAGATTTCCAATTCCCCTTTTTTGGCGGCTCCCATCAATGCAGTTTTTCCGTTTTTATCGACGGCATTGACGTTTGCTCCGCTACTAATTAAAAAGCGTACGACATCCTGATGACCGCGTTTAGCCGTACGCATGAGCGCGCTGCGACCTTCCGCATTGGTCATATTGACGTCGACGCCTTTTTTGACAGCAGCCTGGACGGTATCGAGTTCGCCGTGTGCGGCACCGTCCCAGAACATCTTCTCATCCAAATTCATGATGTTGTTCCTCCTTTGTATCACGTTTTTGATGCCTTCATTATAACGTGATTTCACCATTGGGAATCATTGTTGTTATGAAAATGATGAAAGAAAATGTAAGAGTTTACATTCGATAAACTCAATCGATATTGTTGAGTCGTTCCACCGCTTCATTGGTACCGATAAAGACAATATTGTCGCCTTTTTCGATCACGGTTGTTGCATCCAACAAAATAGACAAGCGTCCTTCGACACCTTTTTTGATCCCAATGATATTGACCCCATAACGATTGCGCAGATCCAATTCGATGATGGACTTACCGATCCAGCTAGTGGGTGCGACCAATTCGGCTAAAAGTGTATTGGGATCCAATTCCACGATATCAGCAAGATTCGAACTGGCTAACAATTTGGCGATGCGTTTGCCACTTTCCTTTTCCGGTTGGATCACTTTATCCACGCCCAATTTCGTCAATACCGTCGCGTATTTGCGATTTTTTGCTTTGGCGATGATATAGGGCACACCGAGTTCTTTTAAATTAAGGACACCGAGAATGGATTGCTCCAGATGGCTGCCGGTAGCGACCACCGCACAATCCACATCTTCGATCCCTAGATCCTGCAATTGGCTCAAATCAGTAAAATCTGCCTGAACGGATTCACAGATATCGGCCAGTCGTTCCACACAGGAGGCATCCATGTCCACGGCAATGACGTCACAACCACGTTGGGACAAATGGGTGGCGATGGTCGAACCAAAGATCCCTAGACCTAGAATACAGAATTTTTCGCGTTTCATAAATTTTCCTTTCCAATGGTTAAATCAACATCAACCGATCAATATATCCGCCTGTGGGAAATGACGATCCGTCTTTTTCCCACTGGTAGTAAACATACTGCACATGATCGTGATCGGACCACAACGTCCAAATAGCATCAGACAAATGATCACGATCTTGCCCACATCACTCAATCCAGGGGATACATTCAAGCTAAGACCGACCGTCGCAATAGCGGATATACATTCATAAACGATATCCATCAACGATAAGGTGGGTTCGCTGACCAACATGATGGCCACCCCGACAAATAAAAACATCACATAATACGCTAAGATCATGAACGCATGTAAAAATGTCTTTCGGGATATGCGTTTGCGAAACAAGTTCACATCGGCATCTTCATCATGCATCAAACCGATCATCGTTAGCATCAATACCACGGCACTGGTGGTTTTGATACCACCAGCCGTACCACCAGGAGATCCACCGATCAACATCCAAAGACACATCAACAATTGGGATAATGGATGCGTCGAGGCCATATCGATGGTACTGAAACCAGCTGTACGCAATGTAACGGAAGTAAAAAATGCCGGATAGATCTTTTCAAAGGCATTTAATGGTCCCAACGTGGCCGGATTATCGAATTCAATGATATAGAAGAGGATCGTCCCGCTAACGATCAAAAAAGTCGTAGCAATAATGACGATCTTGGTATGGATCGACAATTTGCGTACCATCTGCTTGATGCCACGGAAACCTTGGCGGGCACAAGCGAAGAAATGGTCGCACAGATCAAACCAGACACTGAAACCCAAGCCACCCATGATGATCAACGCCGCAATAACGATATTGATCAATGGATTGGTCACAAAGCCGATCAACGATGTGGGAGCAAAGTTATCCAGTCCAGCGTTGCAAAACGCGCTGATTGCCGTAAAAATACTGTTGAATATACCTTGTGGTACACCAAAGCGTGGGATGAAATCGATCATTAACAACAATGCCCCGCATCCTTCAAATATAAATGTGTATTTGAAGATCCGTCGGACATAGTTGGGGATCTCGTGCAACGAGCGGGTATTGAGCGAGTCATGCATCAATTTCTTCTCGCCCTGAAACAATCGCTCTTTCATCATGGTCATGACAAACACGATCAATGTCATTAACCCCAGTCCACCAACTTGCATCAGCCATATGATCACGCATTGACCAAACAATGTGTAATGATCCACGATGGCATAAGGTACCAAACCGGTCACACAGGTAGCCGATGTGGCAACGAACAGATGATCGATGAACCGTACACCATCGACTTGGTTGGACCATGGTAACGCTAGCATACAAGCGCCGGTAAAGACTACAAAAACAAAACTAAGTACAACTAAACGGGTCGTGCCGAGTTTGCGCATGATTTGGATTCGTCGACTACGCATACTTTATTTCATTCTCCGATACTTTTTCTTGATATGAGATTCGACCATGTTTTTCATGGTGATTTCGTTTTTCTTTGAAAAACGGATCGTTACATTCTGATTGGATACTCTGCCTTTTTTATCCACGGTGTTGAATAACAGCACCAGATCACTTTCGGAATCCTTGGATTGGATATCATACGCCGATACTGCATTCCAGGGAATCTTAGTGGAATTGGCGTAGATCCCTTCCGGTGCGATCCCCTCGTTGAGGGCACCGAACAAACCACATACCACCGCACAGGATAAATTGCGGATCGTTTCGTTGATGGTCGGACCAAACCAACTGAAGACAAACAATATCCCTGCTAATATCCACATGATGATGCGCAATGCCGTATTCCATTTGGCATACAGTTTAACAAATCGGATCTGACCGTATAAAAGGTATGCGATGAAAACACCGATACCAAGATAGATGATAAACAATATATCCATGAAAACTCCTTAATATCCCAATGATTCATTGACCAGGATCACCTTGATGCGCTGATTCATTCCCTGCTCGATCTTCAGATATTTCTGACACAAACAATTCGATTCATGATGACAACAACCGCTGACGCATGGACATGGGACAGCGAGCCGTTTGGCATTCAATGGTGCAGCGATCGTATAGATCCGTTTCAATGCAGCACCGTCATCATCGACCAGCTTATTGATACCGGTAACGACCAATACCTGTTTTGGACCATAGGCTATCGCCGCCACACGATTACCGGTACGATCCATAAAATGCAACGATCCAGTTTTGGTCAATGCATTGCAACTGGTCAGATACGTATCACAAGTCAATGCCGCTTTGAAAACCTCATCGTTTTTTTGAGTATATCGATCCAGGTATTTCCCCATAAACCAGGTTTCAAGCCAGTTTTGGATGCCGCACTGTTGGAGTGTGATCGAACCACCCAATGAAGTGCTTGATCCTTTCGGGATCAATGCTTTGACCAATGCTAATGCATCGTCTTTTGAATCACAATAATAAAAGCCAAATGAACGCGAACGGAACAATTGACTTAACTCTTCTATGGGCATGAGGCTATTGTTACACAAACAATTAAAAAATCAACACCTTCTCGATCGATTGTTGAATGATCCAACCAATTTAAAAGGATGTGGGGCAGCTTGACCCACATCCTTTAAAAAATCAAACTTAATCCAGAGTAAAACGATAGGTATTCTCCAGATCTACGTGAACGGTAATGGTACGACCACTGCAATCCTTGGCGATCATCATTTTTGCAATCGGCGTTTCGATATGATCTTGGATATACCGTTTCATCGGCCGTGCTCCAAAAACGGCATCCTGACCACATGCACCGATCTGTGATGGCACATCCTTGTCCCAATCCAGTTTGACATCGGCTTGAAGCATCCGATATGCCAACTGTTGCAGGAATTTGACTGCGATCTGACTGCACACGGCCGCATTGAGTGCATTGAAGACGACGATCTCATCGATTCGATTGACAAATTCAGGACGGAAGTATTGCTGTACCGCATCGCGATAATGGGCTTCACGCGTACTTTGATCGCTTTCGAAAGCATATTCACTTCCCAGATTACTGGTCATGATGATGATCGTATTGGCAAAATTGACGGTCACACCTTTGCCATCGGTGATCCGACCATCATCCAATACTTGAAGCAAGACGTTGAATACATCTGGATGGGCTTTTTCCACTTCATCGAGTAACACGATGCTATAGGGATGACGACGGACCGCTTCCGTGAGTTGACCACCCTGCTCATAACCGACATATCCCGGAGGCGCACCGATCAAACGTGAGACGGAATGTTTTTCCATATATTCACTCATATCGATGCGAACCATCGCGTTTTCATCATCAAATAACTGCTCGGCCAATGCTTTGGCGACTTCCGTCTTACCCACTCCGGTGGGGCCTAAAAACAAGAAACTGCCGAGTGGACGATTGTCGTCTTGGATTCCGGCTTTGCTACGCAAGATCACATCGGATACGCGTTCCACCGCGTTATCCTGACCTTTGACCCGTTGTTTCAATGCATCGGCAAGATGCAACAGTTTTTCTCGATCGCTTTCCATCAGTTTACTGATCTCGATATGGGTCCAGCGACTGATTACACCGGCGATCAATTCCGCATCCACGTCTTCTTTGAGCAACTTGCTTTCACCAGACGCGTTGGACTCACTTTCGATCTGAGCTTTCAGTTGTGGGATGATGGAATACTGGATCCGTGCCGCTTTCTCATAATCTGCTGCATTGGTGGCATTGGTGTAATCCAGATTGGCCTGGTCGAGATCATGTTTGAGTTGTTTGACATGTTCCACATGATCCTTTTCCTTTTTCCATTGATCCATTTGGGCGACCTGTTGTTCTTTTAAGGATGCAAGTTTCTTTTGGATCTCACTTAAACGCTGTTGGCTTTTTTCATCGCTTTCTTTCTTCAATGCCGTTTCTTCGATCTGAAGCTGCATGATCTCTCGATTGAGTTCATCCAGACTGGCCGGCATGGAATCCAATTGAACACGGATGGACGCACAGGCTTCATCGACGCAGTCAATGGCTTTATCCGGTAGATAACGGTCATTGATGTAGCGATCACTCAAGCTCGCAGCGGCCACCAACGCATCATCCTTGATATGTACCCCATGGAACGATTCGAAACGGTCTTTGAGTCCACGCAGGATGGAAATGGTATCTTCAACACTCGGTTCTTCCACCATGACTTTTTGGAAACGACGTTCCAACGCAGCATCCTTTTCAATATACTGCATGTATTCGTTGAATGTGGTCGCTCCGATGCAATGCAATTGCCCACGCGCCAGCATCGGCTTGAGCAAGTTGGCAGCATCCATTGCCCCGTCGGTTTTCCCTGCACCGATCAAATTATGGATCTCATCGATGAACAGAATGATATTGCCATTGGAGGCATCTACCTGTTTTAATACACCTTTGAGTCGCTCTTCGAATTCACCACGGTATTTGGCGCCGGCGATCAATGAGCCCAAGTCCAATTCGATCAACTGTTTGCTTTT
>CALVCY010000105.1 GCA_944326175.1 uncultured Erysipelotrichaceae bacterium | reverse complement strand
GAATGATTTTCCTGAAATGATCTGGTGACGATAGAGAAGTGGTCACACCTGTTCCCATCCCGAACACAGCAGTTAAGCACTTCTTCGGCGACGATAGCACTTTGCAAAAATAGCACGTTGCCAGGTCATGTGCCTATGGTTTCAACCATAGGCTTTTTTTGTAACAAATCGTGAAACAAATTCAAGAGCCTCCAACTTTTTCGGTTTGATGTTTATTTTTTAAGCTAGGATAAATAAGGCTTTTAACTTAGTGCCGTGACGCTAAGAAGGCAGGATTTTTCAAACGGGTATTTTGTGTATGCCCAACGTGTATCCCACTGAAGAAGACTACCTTTGCACTCACGGTGCAAAGGTTTTTTCTTCTAAAAGTAAAAGCCAATCAAAACGGAAAGGATATGACAATGAAACATCTATTGCGTTTAGCCGATTTGCCGATCACGGAGATCAACCGGATTTTAGATTGCGCGCAAGCGGCCAAAACTGGCATCTATGATGACAGTGAAACCAAGCGGATCGTGGCCAATTTGTTCTTTGAACCATCGACCCGCACTCAATATTCGTTTAATACCGCGGAATTGAAACTGGGATGCAAAGTCATCAATTTCAATGCAGCATCCAGCAGCCTGCAAAAAGGGGAAAGCTTCTATGATACGGTCAAGACGTTTGAAAGCTTCGGTATCGATGCAATGGTGATTCGAGACCGTAAGGATCGCTATTATTTGGATTTGATCGATCGTATCCATATTCCGATTTTAAACGGTGGCGATGGGAAGATGGACCATCCTACCCAATCTTTGTTGGATTTGATGACCATTCGGGAAGAATTCAATCACTTTGATGGTCTTAAGATTGCCATTGTTGGTGATATTGCCCACTCTCGCGTAGCACATACCAATATCGAAGTGATGCAGCGACTTGGCATGCAGTGTTATACCAGCGGACCCGAGGAATACCAGGATGCACAGTATGATTCGATTGATTTTGATCAAGCGGTTGAAACCATGGATGTGATCATGCTGTTGCGTGTTCAACATGAGCGCCATGCTCAGGCTATGTCCATTAGTGTTGAACACTATCATCAGCAGTATGGTTTGACCATGGAACGTGTGGCAAAGATGAAACCGCATGCGATCATCTTGCATCCGGCACCATTCAATCGTGGTGTGGAGATTGCCGATGATGTGGTGGAATGTGAAAAATCAAGAATATTCAAACAGATCAACAATGGTGTCTATGTACGCATGGCCGTATTGAAACGCGCCTGGGAGAGTGATTAGATGAGCATCCATTTAAAAAACGGGAATGTCGTATTGAGCAATGAAATTCGCAATATGGATCTATGGATCGATCAAGCTCGAGTGTGGTTCCAACCACCGTCTTCCTTAATGGATCAAACCATTGATTGCACTGGTTTGACCATCGCCCCTGGATTGATCGATCCCCATGTCCACTTTCGTGAACCCGGATATTGTGCCAAAGAAACGATTGCAACCGGTAGCTATGCTGCAGCACATGGTGGTTACACCACGGTCATGACCATGCCCAATCTTGATCCGGTTCCCGATGATATAAACCACCTAAAACTTCAGCTGGATCTGATCCAATCCTTTGCCTGTATCCATGTGATCCCCTATGGCAGTATCAGCGTCAATCAAAAGGGGATGGGTCGATTAAGTGATATGCGATCCATGAAAGATCATGTTGTTGGATTCAGTGATGATGGGGTAGGCGTGCAAGATGAAGCGTTAATGCAACAGGCCATGAAAATGGCCGTTGCATTAAACAAACCCATTGTCGCTCATTGTGAAGCCAATGCATTACTGACACCCCATGGTTGTGTCCATGATGGTCATGCCGCATTACGCTTTGGATACCCAGGTATTTCTTCTGCCAGTGAATATACGCAGATCCAACGGGATATCGAACTGGCGCGTCTGACCCATTGTCATTACCATGTCTGCCATGTTTCCACCAAAGAAAGTGTGGCGTTGATCAAAAAAGCCAAAAAAGAAGGGGTGAATATCAGTTGCGAAGTCACACCCCATCATCTATTGCTCAATGAAGATGATATCCATATGGATGATGGTCGATTCAAGATGAATCCACCATTACGGTCTAAAGCAGACCAACAGGCTTTATTGAACGGTCTATTGGACGGTACCATCGATTGCATCGCCACGGATCATGCGCCGCATACCATGGAAGAAAAATCCAAAGGACTTTATGGTTCAGCCATGGGTATCGTGGGGCTGGAAACATCCTTTCCCGTGCTTTTTACTTATTTGGTCAAAACCAACATCCTGACGTTGCATCAATTGATCGATAAAATGAGTACTACTCCATCCCAATTGTTTCAATTGGATAAAGGAGTGATCCAGGATGGGACCATTGCGGATCTGGCGATATTTGATCTGAACCATCACACCTCGATCGATTCTTCATCCTTTTATTCGAAAGGACGATCCACACCATTTGAACACTGGGATGTGGATGGTAAGACCATAATGACCATTGTTGACGGGAAGATCCTTCAATTTGATCCGGAGGTAGGATAATGCAACGTAAACTCATTTTAGAAAACGGTATGGTATTTGAAGCCGAAGGCTTTGGTTCGACCAAATCCATCATTGCGGAAATCGTCTTCAACACTTCGATGGTCGGTTATCCGGAAATCTTGAGCGATCCCAGTTATACGGATCAGATGGTGATCATGACCTATCCATTGATCGGCAATTACGGCATGATGGAAGAAGACTATGAATCCCGTTTAATCGGACCCAGTGCCTTGATCGTATCGGAATACAACGACAAACCCTCCAATTTCCGTTATACCCAGACGTTAAAGGAAGTTTTGGAAGATGCCGATATCCCGGCACTGACCCATATCGATACACGCATGCTGACACGCATCATCCGCGATCATGGATCGATGCTGGCGATGATCACGGATGAAACGATGGATACCACCACTGCAATGCAGATGATCCATGCTTATACCATACCCCATGATCAGATCGCCAAAGTATCCTGCAAGAAGAAATGGTATTCCCGTTGCGCTAATCCAAAATACAATGTGGTTGCCATTGATTGTGGGATCAAAACCAATATCATTCGACAACTCAATGCCCATGGCTGCAATGTGACCATTGTTCCCTATGATATCACCAGCGATCAATTGATAGCCCTTCGTCCCGACGGTGTCTTTATTTCCAATGGTCCGGGAGATCCTACGGATGTCCCTCAAACCATTGCATTGATCCGATCTATCCAAGGTAAATTGCCCATCTTTGGGATTTGCATGGGCCATCAATTGATCGCCTTAGCCAATGGTTTGACCACCTATAAACTCAAGTTTGGTCATCGTGGTGGCAACCATCCGGTCAAAAACCTTTTGACCGGTAAAATCGAAATCACGGCACAAAACCACAGTTATGCCGTTTGCTATGATCCAACCATTCATTCCAATATCCAACTGACCCACATCAATCTGCTTGATCAAACCGTGGAAGGCATTGCCATTGCGAAAGACCATCTCTTTTCTGTTCAGTATCACCCCGAATCGGCACCCGGTGCTGAGGATTCGGGCTATCTGTTTGATCAATTCATATCATGGATGGACCAGCATCAAAAGGAGAAAAAGTCATGCCAAAACGTTTAGATATCCACAAGATACTGGTTATCGGCAGCGGCCCGATCGTGATCGGTCAGGCGGCTGAATTCGACTATGCCGGCACCCAAGCTTGCCTGGCGTTGAAAGAAGAAGGGTATTCGGTGATCCTGATCAATTCCAATCCGGCCACCATCATGACCGATACAGCCATTGCCGATAAAGTCTATATGGAACCGTTGACCCTGGAATACGTATCCCGGATCATCCGTAAAGAACGTCCGGATGCCATATTACCGACACTTGGTGGTCAGACTGGTTTGAATCTGGCGATGGCATTATCCAAAAAAGGGGTATTGGATGAATGCCGATGTGAAATATTAGGGACGGATTTTGAATCGATCGAACAAGCGGAAGATCGATTGCGGTTTAAGCAATTATGTCAACGCATCCATCAACCCACATTGCCATCGTTTGTTGCCACTACTTTGGATGAAATGGTCGAACAAGCCGATGCCATCGGTTATCCGGTGATTTTACGTCCGGCATTTACATTAGGCGGTACGGGCGGTGGGTTTGCCGAAAACAAACAGGAATTATTACAGCTTGGCAAAAATGCTTTAAAACTTTCACCGGTCAATGAAGTATTGGTGGAAAAAAGCATCAAAGGATACAAAGAAATCGAGTATGAAGTGATGCGGGATCGCAATGATACGGCCATTGTGGTCTGTGCCATGGAAAACATTGATCCAGTGGGTGTACATACCGGGGATTCCATGGTCGTTGCCCCGACCCAAACATTAAGCAACAAGGAATATCAGTTATTGCGCAATGCGGCACTGGCATTGATCAAAGAACTGGACATCGAAGGGGGATGCAATGTCCAATTTGCTCTTGATCCAACCAGTTTCAACTATTACGTCATCGAGGTCAATCCACGAGTATCCCGATCCAGTGCATTGGCTTCCAAAGCCACCGGTTATCCCATTGCCCGGGTTTCTGCCAAGATTGCTGTGGGCATGCAGCTTGATGAGATCCCCATTGCCAATACCCCGGCATCGTTTGAACCGACCATCGATTATGTGGTGTGCAAACTGGCTCGTTTTCCCTTTGATAAATTCACGCGTGCGGATCACACCTTATCCACTCAGATGAAAGCCACGGGTGAGGTGATGAGCATCGGCCGCAATATGGAAGAAAGCTTATTAAAAGCCGTGCGATCCTTAGAAATCGGTGTGGATCATATCTATCTTCCCAAATTCGATGGTTATACCACTTCCAAACTATTGGATTTCATCACAACACCCACTGATGAACGCTTGTTTGCCATCGCCCAGGCGTTTCGCAAAGGCATCGATTTGATGTTGATCCACTCTGCTACCGGGATCGATCCATTTTTCTTGGATAAGATCCATCACATCGTATCGTTAGAAACCAAATTAAAAGAACATCCGGATGAACAAACCATTAGAAAAGTGAAATCTTTCGGTTTTTCCGATCGCTACATCGCATCCGTGCTGGGTAAAAGTGAATTGGAATTTGTCAATTGGCGACGCACGCACCATATTTATCCGGTCTATAAGATGATCGATACATGTGCAGCAGAATTTGATGCGTATATCCCGTATTTTTATTCCACATACAATGGCAATGAAAATGAGTCCGTGGTTTCAACCACAGAATCCATTATCGTACTTGGCAGTGGTCCCATCCGTATCGGTCAAGGGGTGGAATTCGATTATTCCACCGTGCATGCGATCAAAGCCATCCAACAGGCGGGTTATGAAGCCATCGTCATCAATAACAATCCCGAAACGGTATCTACGGATTATACGATCAGCGACAAATTATATTTTGAACCGCTATGCATCGAAGATGTGATCAATATCATCGATCTTGAAAAACCCAAAGGTGTCATTGTTTCCTTGGGTGGTCAGACCGCGATCAATCTGACCAAACGATTATCCAAACTAGGAGTCAATATCATCGGTAGTGATGATTCAGCCATCGAAAAAGCCGAAAACCGAGATGTATTCGAGCAAGTCGTACGATCTTGCCATATTCCTCAACCCTTAGGTCAAGCCGTGAGCAATATTGCCGATGGATTGGCTGTCGCCAATCGCATCGGCTATCCGGTATTGGTTCGACCAAGTTATGTATTGGGCGGGCATGCCATGCAGATCGTCAATACGGATGATCAATTGAAAAGTTATCTCGATACAGCGGTCAAAATCGATCACGATCAACCCGTATTGGTCGATAAATATATCCATGGTATCGAAGTGGAAGTGGATGCCATCTGTGATGGTGAGGATGTATTGATCCCCGGCATCATGCAACTGGTGGAAGCCACTGGTGTACATAGTGGGGATTCCATGAGTGTCTATCCCCCCTATGGATTAAATGAAATGGTTAAAACCACCATTGCCGATTATACGGTCAAACTTGGTTTATCCATCGGCATCTGTGGTCTGTTCAACATCCAGTTTATCGTGGATGAACATGATAAAGTCTACATCATCGAAGTCAATCCACGTTCTAGTCGTTCTGTTCCGTTTTTAAGCAAATCCACCGGGATCAATATGGCCAATATTGCCACGAAAGTGATGTTGGGAATATCCCTGAAAGCGCAGGGTTATGGCACCATGGTTTTACCAGAGAAGCAACGTTATTACGTCAAATCACCCACATTCTCTTTTTCCAAACTCCATGGACTGGATGCGTATCTTTCACCAGAGATGAAAAGTACCGGGGAGGCCATCGGCTATGATGCGTCCTTGAATCGTGCATTGTATAAATCACTTCAGGCATCCAATATGCGTGTGGTCAATTATGGAACGGTTTTAGTCACACTGGCGGATGTCGACAAACAGGCGGCAGTGCCGCTTGTAAAACGATTCTATGATCTGGGATTCAATATCATGGCCACTTACGGCACTGCTGCCTGTTTGAAGAAAAATGGGATCAAGACACGGGCAATGCCAAAGATCAGTGAAGGCAGTGAATCAATTCTGGATGCGATTCGTAAAGGTCATGTGACGTATATCATCAATACATTATCGACCGATGATTTATCCACAACGAAGGATGGTTATACCATTCGACGCTGTGCAGTCGAAAATAATGTCACCGTGTTTACCTCATTGGATACGGTCAATGTTTTATTGGATGTATTGGAAGAAATGACCATTGGGGTATCTACTATTGACGCCACTTGATTGCTCTAAGATATTTGGATTGAATGCATTGAATTGTGCGAAAGTTGTGTGAAGATTAACAAAAGGGTGGTTTCAATTATTATTTCTGTGGTTTAATAGAACTCGGTGATGAAAATGAATTGTAAAACTGTAACTGCTGCTTTGACCTTTTCCATGTTGATGGTTACACCATTATATGCATTGGAAACCACAGATACGACGCCGATCACGCTCAATGATGAGGGAGAACAGGTCAGAGTTTATAATACTGATCTTTCCAGCAATGTGGATCTGACTTATGGGTCCGAAACTTATACGATCAACGTTCATGTACGTGGCAATTGGGAATTGATTCCCGATGAAGACACCGCATATAAAGATGAAGGTGGCAACGTGCTATATACCCGTTTTGATGCGGAATATGACGAAAGCGATTTTACAGTTATGATCGATGCACCCAGTGCGATCACGGTTTCATTGGAAGATGTGGAATTTAGCCATGATCAGTCCGATGATCATCTGGTGGCAACGGTGGATATCAAATTCCAACGTTCGGGTTCCACGGGTAGCAAATTATGGTGCTATAAATCATTTGATATCGATGTGGAACAATTGGATATCCCTGTCGAGATACCGGTAGAAACCACCGTTAACGAATAATCTGATCATCCCCTGTCTAAGGACAGGGGATTTTTTTGATTCGCCTATTATGTTATTTTTCTTAAAAATTTCACATTATCTGTCAGATATTGTGAAGAAAAGGCTTATAATGGGCTCATGCAGTTCAAATGTTACGCACCATCAAAAGATACAACGGTTTCCATTGGTGAAACCATCGGCCAATTTGCCCCTGTTCCCTGTGTGTTGACACTGAGCGGAGATTTAGGTGCCGGTAAAACCACATTGACCAAAGGAATCGCCAAAGGCATGGGGATCACGGCTACCGTCAATTCGCCGACATTCAATATTTGCAAAATCTATAAAGGGAATAAAAAACTCGTGCATATCGATGCATATCGATTGGACCCTTCTTTGGATGATCTTGGATTTGAGGAACAGATGGATGATGCCATCACGGTGATCGAATGGAGCGAAAATACGGATATGGTTTTGATCGATCCCATATCCATCACCATCGATTACGATGGTTTGAACCAACGAATCCTTTCCTTTGATTTCAATGATTCAACTATTACCCGTTATGATCGTTTGATCCAGGAGTTACAACAATGGTCACATTAGCTATCGATACATCGTTTTCGTATTTAAATGTTGTTTTGTTTGACACCAACCATAATCCGATTGCAAATTATTGCAAGCCAGCGCTCCATCAGCAAAGTGAATTGCTGTTGCCTGTGTTGCAATCCCTGTATCGATCTGTTTGCTTATCCCCAAAGGATACCGAAACGATCGTGATCACGGAAGGGCCAGGCAGTTATACGGGATTGCGCATCGCCATGACGTTTGCTAAGACCATGGCACTGTTTGATGGGATTAAGATCAAAACCATCAATGCATTGGATTTGTATTTTGGCAAACCCGATCAAGATGGTTATTGCATCATGGATGCTCGAGCCAAGCGGGTGTATATGAGCCATTATCGCAATGGGAAACGGGATCAGTTGGGTGTTGTTGCAATCGATACGTTGTCGATTGGTGCAACCACTCATGTCATGGGACAGGGATCTTTGGTTGGATCAAATGATCATTATCCCGATTTTGTCGCCAGTTTTGCCTATTGGTTGGACTACGCCAATTCCGTGGATCAACCCAATCAACTGGCTCCCTTATATTTGAAAGAAAGTGATGCCTATGGTGTCGATCCGAAATGCCACCATTGACGATATCCAGGCCATACTGGAATTGGAGCAAGGGTTTGGCGTGGATGCATGGACTCACGATCAGTTTGCAAGTGAATTGACCAACCCCTATGCCTATTATCGAGTGGCGCATGATGGCCCCTCCATCATCGGTTATTGTGGCGCGTTGCTACTTTGTGATCAAGCCGATATCCAAACATTATTGGTCAAACCCCAATACCGTCGCATGGGTGTGGCCACTGCATTGTTGCACGATGTGATCGATCATCTTAAAGATGAAAAGGTTTCTGAAGTTTTCCTTGAGGTTTCCGCGACCAACAGTGCAGCGATCAAACTGTATACTAAACTGAATTTCAAAAACATCGGCATCCGTCGGAATTACTATAAAACCGGAGATGATGCCGTTATCATGAGAAAGGAGATGCTCCCATGATCATTTTGGCTATAGAATCCAGCTGTGATGAGACCGCCGCGGCTTTGGTCAAAGATCAAACAAACATCTTGAGCAATGTGGTATCCACTCAAATCGATATCCACAAAAGCTTTGGTGGGGTCATGCCGGAAGTCGCTTCACGATTGCATGTGGAACAGATTTCCAGTGTGATCGGTGAAGCCATTGAAAAAAGTGGTGTCACCATGAATGATGTGGATGCGATTGCGTATACCAAAGGACCCGGTTTGGTCGGATGCCTTCATGTCGGTGCCATTGCTGCTAAAACCTTATCCTGGTATTGGAACAAACCCTTGATCGCTGTCCATCATTTGGCGGGTCATATTTATGCCAATTGCTTTGTGACACGATTGAATTTTCCATTATTGGCATTAGTGGTATCTGGTGGCAACAGTGAGTTGGTTTATATGAAGCAAGACTATGACTTCCAAGTCATTGGTCAAACTCAAGATGATGCCGTTGGCGAAGCTTTTGATAAAGTATCCAAAGCCTGCGGCTTTGGTTATCCCG
>CALVCY010000104.1 GCA_944326175.1 uncultured Erysipelotrichaceae bacterium | reverse complement strand
CTCATGATTTCTACAAAATGGTAATCACAGGTACCATTTTTGATCGAATCCATAATGGTGGCGGCACTCTTTAAGGATGAAGCCACCGCCACTTTGATGGTTTGACCATTGATGGTCACACTGGCTTCCTTGATCTTTTCCATACCGCGAACAGCACTATAATCCAGTTTTTGAAGGGTTTCCCCACTGATCCAGTCCGCTGCGGTACGCAATGCTGCTTCCATGACACCACCACTGGTACCAAAAATGGCACCGGCACCGGAAGCCAGAGGCATTGGATCATCAAAGTCAGCATCCGGCAATTCATTGAAATCAATATTGGCATAATCGATCATTCGTCCCAATTCACGGGTGGTCAATACAAAATCCACATCCCTTAATCCATTGACTTCCATTTCCGGACGCAAAATCTCGGCTTTTTTTGCCACACACGGCATGATCGAAACCACTTTGATCTTTTCTGGATCGATACCTTTGGTTTGGGCAAAATAGGATTTGATCATGGCACCAAACATCATCTGCGGACTCTTGCAGGATGAAATATGATCGAGTAATTCTGGATAATTCTTTTCTGCATAGCGGATCCATGCCGGAGAGCAACTGGTCATCATCGGCAATACCCCATGGTTGTTAAGGCGCTCGATGAATTCATGCGCTTCTTCCATGATGGTCATATCCGCGCCGGTGTTGGTATCAAATACATAATCGAAACCAAGATGTTTGATGGCCGAAACCATCTGACCCGTGACATTGGTTCCGATTTTTTGGCCAAACAATTCACCCAATGCCACCCTTACTGCTGGCGCTGTTTGAGCGATGCAGACCGTTTCCGGATCGTTCAATGCAGCCCATACATCCTTGATGCTCTCCTTTTCACGCAATGCACCGGTCGGACAAGCGGTGATGCATTGACCACAGAATGTACAGTTGACATCATTGAGCGATAAATCATAGGTGGTAGAAATCGTAGAGTGGAAACCACGGTTGATGCAATCGATCGCCCCGATCCCCTGGATCCGGTTGCATGTGGAGACACAACGGCGGCATAAGATGCATTTGTTGAAATCACGAATCAAGGAGGGGGAATGATCATCCACGGTATGGGTGGTCATTTCACCTTCATATTCGATATGCTGGACATTGAATTTACGCGCTAGATCACTCAACTCACAATGCCCGTTTCTCACACAAGTCAGACAATCCCGATGGTGGTTGGACAAAATCAAATCCAATATCGTTCGTCTGGCTTCGATAACATCGATGGAATTGGTCAAAACATCCATCCCTTCTTCCACTTTCTGAATACAGGATGTGGCAAAACCACGCTGTCCTTTGACTTCGACCAGACACATACGACAATCCCCAGCTTCATTGATGTTTTTGAGAAAACACAATGTCGGGATATCGATCCCAATGCTTTTGGCAGCCGCCAGGATGGTGGTGCCTTCCGGTACTTCGACCGGTTTATGATCAATGGTTAAATGGGCCATACGTTCCTCCTATCGTGAAATGGCATGGAACGGACAAGCCGCCATGCAGGCACCACATTGGATGCAGATGGATGTATCGATATGATGCGCTTGTCGGGTTTCACCATGAATGGCATTGACCGGACAATTGCGTTTGCAAAGGCCACAGCCTTTGCATAACAATGGATCGATCTGGATGGTGGTCAAGGCTTTACATGTTCCCGTTGCACAATGGTGATGATAGACATGTTCGTTGTATTCGTCCCTGAAGTATTTCAATGTGGATAAAACCGGATTGGGTGCACTTTGACCTAAACCACAGATGGAGGCATGTTTGACCACATTGGCCAATTTTTCCAGTTTATAGATATCATCGCCATTGGCTTTACCCGCACAGATGCGTTCCAAGATTTCCAGCATCCGTTTGGTTCCGATGCGGCACGGTGTACATTTGCCACAGGATTCGGCTACGGTGAATTCCAAATAGAATCGAGCGATATCCACCATGCATTTGGTATCGTCCATGACGATCAAACCACCGCTGCCCATCATCGAACCAATCGCCATCAAAGATTCATAATCGATCGGTGTATCGATATGTTCGGCCGGGATACATCCTCCACTGGGTCCACCGGTCTGGGCAGCTTTGAACTGATGTCCACCGGGGATTCCCCCGCCGATATCGTAGACGATTTCACGCAAAGTGGTTCCCATGGGCACTTCCACCAAACCGATATTATTGACGTTGCCACCCAGTGCAAAGACTTTGGTGCCTTTGGATGTGGCTGTACCGATGGCATTGAACCAATCGTAACCATAAAGAATGATCTTGGTGATGTTGGCATACGTTTCCACGTTATTGATGAGTGTGGGTTTACCAAACAAACCGCTTTGTGCGGGGAAGGGTGGCTTGACCCGCGGTTGACCGCGCTTGCCTTCGATGGATTCTAAAAGTGCCGTTTCTTCGCCACAGACAAACGCCCCAGCGCCCAAACGGATCTCGATATCGAAAGAAAAATCGGTGCCAAAGATGGCTTCGCCGAGCAATCCGTATTCTCTGGCTTGTTTCAAGGCGACTTTTAAACGAGCCACGGCGATCGGATATTCGGCACGGATATAAATGAAGCCTTTGGTTGCACCAATGGCATAACCCGCGATTGTCATGGCTTCCAAGACACAATGGGGGTCGCCTTCGAGAATGGAACGATCCATGAAAGCACCCGGATCGCCTTCGTCTGCGTTGCAGACGACATATTTGATATCGCCTTTGGCAGCAGCAGTAAACGCCCACTTGCGTCCCGTTGGGAAACCGGCGCCACCACGGCCGCGCAACCCGGAGGCACGGATTTGATCGATGATCTGCGTCGGTGTCAGTTCGAATAAGCATTTTTCAAGTGCTTTGTAGCCGTCGGCACCGATGTATTCATCGATGTTTTCCGGATCGATCACGCCACAGTTTTTCAATGCGATGCGCAATTGTTTCTTATAAAACGAAAGATCATTGAGCCGGCGGACCATTAAACCGGTCACATCTTTGACAAGCAAGCGGGATACGGGTTGCTTGCCGATGATGTGATTTTCGATGATTTCACGGCAATCATCGACACTGACGTGGGAATAGAAGGTGTCATCCGGACGGATGATCACGACCGGTCCTTTGGAACAGAGTCCAAAACAACCGGTCTGGATCACCCGGACGTTGTCCAAATGATACTCTTCGACCAATTCACGGAATTTGGTTATCAAAGCCGGGGATTTGGATGAGGTACAGCCGGTACCGTGACAGACGAGAATGTGGATCTCATTGCCGGTGCCGCCTTTGTTGCGTAAGTTGATGACCGGTGCCATTTTGGCACGGATATCGGCGAGTTTTGATCGTAAGTTATTCGGCATGGACACTCTCCTTTTCTTTGGCACGGATGGCATCAATGGTGGTTGAGACCATTGTGGCATCGGCTTTACCATAGACTTCATCATTGACCATGAAAACCGGTGCAAGACCGCAGGCACCGACACAACGCACTTCATCGATGGAGAATAATCCGTCGGGGGTGGTTTGACCAGGTTTGATGTTGAGTTTTTGGCATAAGCCGTCCATCAATGTTTTACTGCCTTTGACAAAGCAGGCCGTTCCCATACAGACGGAGATGATGTATTTGCCTTTAGGTTTAAGGGAAAATCTGGAATAAAACGTGATGACACCATAAACATGCGCCATCGAAACATGCAGATGGCGGGCAATCAATTCCTGGGCATATACCGGAATGTAGCCAAAGTGTTCCTGCACATCGTTGAGTATCATGATCAGATAATCATCCGTTGGCGGATATTGTGAGAAAATCGATTGCAATGTGGACTCGATCTTCGCTTTGACACACGCTTGACACATAGTGTTCCTCCTTGCTCTGGGAACAGTTTATCATCGGAAGTGGTCAAACCATAGCAATAATTGTGAAAATATTATTAAGTTTGGTCTCAACAAATTTATTTATCTATATTGACAAACTATATAGTGTGATTAAAATCATAGTTAGATGGAGGTTAAACCATGAACCCACAATGGAAGAAAGGCGTACTCGATGTCGTTGTTTTGGCCCAGTTGGCAAAAAAAGACCAATATGGGTATGAATTGTGTGAACATATTCAGACACAGATGGATGTGACGACCGCGAGTCTGTATGTTTTATTGAAACGATTCGTCAATGACGGATTGGTCACGACTTATTTAGTCGATGGCGGTGGCGGACCGGCACGCAAGTATTATTCGTTGACCGTTGAAGGAAAAAAACGGTGTGCCGAAATCATGGAACAGTGGCTGCAGTTTGTCAGTGGCGTGAATGCATTATTGAAATGATGAAAAAGAATCAAAGGAGAGAAATATGAAACGCGATCAATTTATGACGGAATTGGCCATGGGCGTGGCAGATCTACCACAGGATGTGGCGCGGGATATCCTGATGGATATGGATGAATATTTTAATGATGGTATAAACCAGGGTAAAAGTGAAGAAGCGATCTGTGACCAATTGGGGGATGTGGATGATTTTATTGCATTGCTGCACGAGACGGAACAACGACGCAGTTCTTCAAAAGAATTGAGTTTACATACTACCCGGGTGCATTTGAGTGTGGATGCTGGAGACATTCATGTCCACAGTGCAGATCATTTTGAAATCAAATATGATCCAAGTGCTTATGCTTATGATATGACCAAAAATGAAAGGGATGATGTCATGGATATCGTTTTGGAAAGCAAAACAAAGATCCGTGGTATGGGTGGTTTGATCAATTCATTTTTGAATCCGGCATCGACACGGATCGATGTATTGCTGCCGAAAGGTGTTGATCAAATGGATATTCACAGTGATTATGGGGATATCGAAATCGAAAGTGTACATGGTTCAACCATTTCGCTTTCTTCCAATAAAGGAGATATCGATATCAAACGTTGTGAGATCATCGACCTGCATGTTTGCACCAGTCTGGGAGATATCGATATCAAAGCAGGATCGATCCAGCGGATGGATCTATCCACAAATGCTGGGGATATCGACATTGAAGGAAATGGTTCGACCATCTCAGCCATTTCTAATCTTGGTGATATCGACTATGAAGGTATGGTGGAAACCATTGATCTTAAAACTAGCAAAGGAGATATCGATTTTTCTGGAAAGATCGGTGAACGTGGTCATATCCAAACACAAATGGGTGATATCGACATGCATATCGATGATGTGACCATTCAAGCCAGCACCAAATTAGGTGATATCGACATTGATGGTTATTTTGAAAACGGTGTGTATATCCTTGGAGATGGAAGTGGGGATGTTACGGTCAGTTCCGCGTTGGGTGATGTCACCGTGTCCAAGTAAATGATGCGGACAAATATTGAAAATTCAGAAATTTAACCACTATAAATATAAAACATTGAAAAGTCATAGAATCAGACCTCTAAACGTATTGAAAAGTCAGGAATTTCATTTGTATTTTATATTGAAAAACTATGGCGACTTCAATGACTTGAAGGTTCAGGATTATTACATTCAGCATGGGCTCGATTTCATTATGCTTGTGACTGGCTTATTACATGAGAAACTGAATGCTACAGTACCGGCTATGAATAAGTCGACCCTATCCACGTTCGACCTTCTTCTGAAGGCAGGTCATATGCGAATGGTTATCCATGACAATCAATGGAAACTTCAAAATACTCGCGTTAAAGATTGGGAATTATTGAAGATCGCAGGGTTCACGCCTGAGAGTTCTATTCCATTTGGTCAGTAGAATTTGCTAACTCATATGTACAAAAATATCAATGATAGTGACTAGTCAGAAATGTCCTAATTGTGGCCGTGTTCATCACGCCAACGATAGAAAATACATTTGTGATTGTGGGTTCCAAATCCATAGGGATCTGCTAGGAGCAATAAACATCTGTAACTCAACTGAGTATGTTGGCGATAAAAATATCAGACATACTGCGTAGGGAACTATATGTTCTGCCCTACGATGGGTGATGGCACACCCGTAGCTCGCACTACGACCTAGCAGAAATGTACTGGTCAGCCGCAATATGGTGGCGAGGTAGCGAGAATCCCCTGACTTAAGTCATGGGGAGTGTCAATCTCCACAAATTACCATATTTAAAGACATAAATGATGATCCTATCAAGAATTTTGCAGAACCGGAACAACTTTCCGTATTATTGAGTGAAATTGAACCTTCTCAGTTTTATGTGGATAAAGAAAAATTGAATGCGATAAAACCGTTTATTCAAAAGCAAGACGATATTGTAATTCAAGCTGGAAAATCCCAAACGGGCTATATTGCTCTCGATGGCCATGCCAGATTATATTTGGCTGTTTTAAATGGTTGGATTAAAGTCAATGCAGTCATTGTACCGATTGATAATGATATGTTTGAGTTTGTCAAAGAGGCTAAACGGAGAGGTATCGAAATTGTTCGAGATATGATCTTGCTCAATCATGACGACTGTGTTGTCAAGTGGCGTCGTTTTTGTGATGCTTATTTCGATGAAAAGCAAATTAGTACGCCTCAGTCAAATTGAAACCGAGTGATGAAATGAATGTAGAGGTAAAATTACAAAAAACAACATTTTGTTAAATTTTAAATAGCAAGAATTATGATATGATCAAATTAGAACCGACGTGCAAATAATTTGAGGAGGATCTTCAATGAAACGCTTATGGGACCGCCTGGATCAAGCATTGAGCCGATGTAAGGAGGATAAACAGTATCGCGCAACGTTTTGTTCATCACCATGGCTCTATTTGGCTCAGTTTGTTTACAACCATTCCACATGGTTTGCATTATTGAGCGGTGTCATAGCAGCCATGCTATTCGATGG
>CALVCY010000103.1 GCA_944326175.1 uncultured Erysipelotrichaceae bacterium | reverse complement strand
CGATTCAAATTGCTTTCTTCGACCACATCATAATCCACCAAAATCAATTTACCGATCCCACTGCGTACCAAGGCTTCCGTGGCAAAACCACCCACACCGCCAAGTCCGATCACCATTACGGTTTGATTGGATAATAACTTGATATTCTCTTCACCGATCAGCAATGCGCTGCGGCTTGTTGAAACCACCATGATTCGATCTCCCTTATCACTTGATCCATGTCATCGATGAATGGATCGACATCCATCAGTTTATCAAACTGATGGCGAAAAAACGTTCGCTGACGTTTAGCAAACTGATACGAATGGATTTTAACAGTCTCGATGCATTGCTGACAATCCATTTGATGGTCAAAAAAAGGTCGAAATTCTTTATAACCGATCCCCCTCAATCCCGGATCTTCAAACGTATACCCATGATCCAGCAAACTTTGGATCTCATCCAGCAATCCATTTTTGACCATTTGATCGACTCGTATGGAAATACGTTGCCGCAATCGATCACGATCCGTATCTAAATGAATGATCTTGGCATCATAGATCAAACGATGGGATTGTTGCGCTTCCATTTCACTTTTGGTCGAACCAGTGGATAATGCGATCTGTAATGCTCGCATGATCCGTATCCGGTTATTGGGATGGAACTTTTCTGCACTGGTTGGATCCACTTCATTCAACCATGCATATAAGGATGCATTATCCATGGTTTCCATCTTGGTCAAAACCATCGGATCCAATGGTTTTTGATCTACAAATCGATAATCGTATAACAGTGCTTTGATGTATAGTCCACTGCCACCCACAACGATCGGACACTCGCCTTGATCTAGGATCATATCGATGCATGATCGTGCCATAGTTTGAAATGATGCAATATCAAAGTATTGATTGGGATCTAAGATATCCAACAGATGGTGTTTGACCAATTGCTGTTGGCGTTGATCGACTTTCCCACTGCCGATATCTAAACCACGGTAGACTTGGATGGCATCGGCATTGATGATCTGACCATGCAATTTCATTGCCAACGTGATCCCTAGATCACTTTTCCCCACAGCTGTGGGACCTAAGATCACCACCACCGGTTTCATCGGTTGAACTCCTTTTCCAATAATGCATCGGAAAAATGGATCATGATGGGGCGACCATGGGGACAGGCATAGGGATCTTCACATTGATACAACTGGTTGACCACCGCTTGAGCTTGATAGATATCCAGATATTGATTGAATTTGATACTGGCTTTACAAGCACGGGTTGCGATTTTATGACGGATCAGATCATCGATGGATACGGTATGGTTCGACCATACCATATCGATGATGTCTTGATAAAAAGATACATCCAGGATATCCCGACTCCATCCAGGTAACGCATGTAAGGAAAGGTCTTGATTTGAAAATGGTGTAAACACCAATCCCAATGGTTCAACCATCGTATTCAATGCATCGACACCATCCACAATGTCACAACTTACCGGGATGATCAATGGTGTGACCATGTAATGTTGATCGATGTTTTGTGTCATGGTTTTTCGAAACTGTTCATAATGGACCCGCTCTTGTGAAGCATGCTGGTCAATAATGACTAAACCATCTTCATCTTCAGCGATTATGAACTTGCCATGGATCTGACCGATCACGCGAAGAGGTGTGGTATTGACCAAGGATGAGGCAAACAAAGACGTCGGTTGACTGACTTTATCACCAGGTGTTTCCTTGTTCGATGGATAATGATGCTTTTCCTGCAGGGTCGAGAAATCCAATGATGGTTGATCCACCACCAAAGCATTGGATCGAACCATTGATTCACTTGTTTTGGTCATACCACCTTCACTATTGGTCACATCATTATTTTCAAATGAGTAACGACAAGGATTGATCCGTTGGATGATCGATTCATCGATGCTTACACCCATCCCTGCTTTGGATAGCGTCTTTTTCAATGCATTGATGATCAATGCATCCAATTGATTCATTTTACTGATCCTTACATCCAATTTGCCCGGATGGACGTTGACATCGACCAGACGATGATCCATGGTGATATCCAGGATGATCAAGGGATATTTACCTGGAGCAAAATATTCCTTGGTCGCATCAATGATCACATTGGTCAAACCAAAGGGTTTGATGTAACGACCATTCAATCCGATAGTAATGCCATTTTTATTACTCCGACCATACTGGGGTGTGGCCATCCTGCCATGGATGGCCATGTCAAAACCATCGGCATCGATGGTAAGTAACGCATTGGCGACATCTTTGCCATAAATGGCAAAGATGGTATTTTTATACGATCCTCTACCATCACTTTCAAATAGGGTCTTCCCATCGTGAATCAGGGTAAATGCCACATTTAGATTCAATAAAGCCATCTTTTGGATGGTCGAAGTGATCAACGCCAGTTCATAGCGATCATTTTTCAAATGTTTCAATCGTGCCGGGACTTTTGAAAACAAATGTTCCACGATCATTGTGGTCCCCTTGACACATGGATAGTTGCATTGATCGATGGTTGAACCATTATCCACAATGATCCGATTCCCCCCATTACCATCATTGGAAAAACAGGTGGTCAATGATACAGACGCAATACTGGGGATGGCTTCACCACGGAATCCCATGGTATGGATATCGAAGAGTTGGTCCACACTGTGGATCTTACTGGTCGCATGTCTTAAAAAAGCCATGGTCAGATCATCTTGATCCATGCCTTCGCCATTATCCGTAACGCGGATATAATCGATCCCACCGGTCTTCAATTCGATCTCGATGGTGGATGCATGGGCATCCAATGCATTTTCTACCAGTTCTTTGACTACCTGAAGTGGTCTTTCGACCACTTCACCAGCAGCGATCATATTGGTCAACTGTTCATCCAGTATATGTATCTTTGCCATAGTTTCCTTTCACTTATGGTTCAACCATTAAAACTATTGGTTTTTATCCATCAATGCTTTCAATTGATAAACCAGCTGTAATGCCGATAAGGGTGTCAATGTATCGGGATCGATCGAATCCAACGCAACTTCCACCTCACTGGTTTTCGATTCGATACTGATGGGTTGGATCTCATCGAATAAGGATGGTTGGACCATGGTTGGATTAGTTTCTATCTGCTGGACCAACACATTGGCTCGATTCAATACCACAGAAGGCAAATGGGCCAATCGTGCCACATGGATCCCATAACTTTTATCCGCTTTTCCTTTTTCGATACGATACGTGAATTCGATGGTCGAATCATGTTCCACCACACAGGCATGCACATTGGCTATCCCATCCAATGTAGCGGATAGTTGTGTCAACTCATGATAATGGGTCGAAAACAACGTATGACAATGGATGGATGACGCAATGTATTCGATCATGGCTTGTGCCAATGCCATGCCATCATAAGTAGATGTCCCACGTCCGATCTCATCAAAGATGATCAAGGAGTCCTTGGTGGCATGACTTAGGGCATGGTTGGCTTCCATCATTTCCATCATGAAGGTGGATTGACCATTGAACAAGTCATCACTGGCCCCGATACGGGTATAAATGGCATCATAAATGGGGAATGTCGCTTGACTGGCAGCAACATAACAACCGATTTGTGCCAAGATGGCATTGATGGCGATCATGCGCATGTAAGTGGACTTACAACCCATGTTGGGACCAGTGATCAATAAAATGGGATGATTAGGATCCAAGGTCGCATCATTGGCGATAGAAGCATGGTTCAACCATTGATCCAATAATGGATGTTTCCCATTAACAATGGTCAAACCATCACCAAATGTAGGTGCAACAAATCCTTTTGAAGCTGACGTTTCGCTTAATGCATAAATGCAATCGATCGCCCCTAAACAATTGGCAATGCGATAAAATTGCGGTACATAGTTGCTAATGGATTGGATCAAGGCATCGAAGAGATCGCTTTCCAATTGGATAGCTCTGGTTTGACCATTGATCAATAGATCTTCATGTTCTTTCAATGCGACTGTGGTGAAGCGTTCCACATTGGTCAATGTTTGTCTGCGGATATAACCATATTCTTCTTTGATCAAACCAAGATTCCCCTTGGATACTTCCAAACAATAGCCAAAGTTTCTGGAATATACCACTCTTAGATTTTTGATCCCAGTCAATTCCTTCTGCTCTTTTTCATATTCGATCAACCATTCTTTGTGATGATCAGCTGCATCATGATATTGATCCAATTGTTCATTGTATCCGGGTTTGAACATCCCACCTTCTTTGGTGGAAACCGGTGGATTGTCCACGATCGCATCCTGCAATAGTTGTGCTAATGATTCAAAGCAATCGAAATGATTCAGATTATCGAAGATATCATCGGCTAATGCGTGCTTGATCGATGGTAAAACCATCAATGTCTTGGATAAACGCAATAGATCGACCGCATTGGCCCGGTTCATGGCAATCCGCGCTGAAAGGCGCGTCAAGTCATAAACCCCGGCCAATGCTTCTTTTAGATCATTTCGGATCAATGCATCCTGGATCAAATATGTGACTTGGTTTTGACGTTTCAATATCGCATCTTTATCTCTTAATGGATTTTCGATCCATTGTTTCAACATGCGAGATCCCAATGCACTTTGACAATGGTCAAGATAATGCCATAAATTGGCCATGGTGGAACCATGATGCAATGATTGTGTCAATTCTAAATTCGTCAACGACCCATAATCCAATTTACAGATCTTCGTCTCATCCACCAATTGCATCGGTTGCAGATGGTTGAGCATCTGTTTTTGTGTGGCCTGAAGATAATTCACCAAAATCGAAAACGATCGCTTGAGAAACTGATCACTGACCTGGGAAACGATCGATGCATATGATGCATCGATCCCTTGGGTATCGCAATAAGATACAGCGATCCCGTTTTTCTGGATATCCTGCAGTAAATCTTGGTTGAAACCATGCTCGACCACCAGTTCCATGACATTTTGACTCTTCAATCGTGCCAATAATGTCGCCAATTGGTGTTCGATGGTATAACCATACACTTCCCCACTGGCCATATCCACCACAGATAAAAGATAATGCAATCCACCATCGCACAATGCAGCAATGGTAATGGTGGTCTTATCATCCTCCACATCCACGAATGTCCCTGGTGTCACCACCCGGATCACATCCCGTTTGACCATCCCTTTGGTCGTCTTTGGATCTTCCATCTGTTCCACGATGGCCACTTTCCGTCCCAATTGGACCAATTTCTGAATATACACATTGACGCTTTTGTGCGGGACACCACACATGGGTGCTTTCTCTGACAATCCCGCATTTTTACCCGTCAAAACCAAATCCAATAATCGGGATGCTTCCAACGCATCTTCAAAAAACAATTCATAAAAATCACCGGCGCGATAAAAGATCAAGCAATCCGGCAAACTATCCTTGACACTTCGCCAATGCGCCAACATTGGTGAAAGTTGTTCTTTCTTTTCATCCATGCGTACTATTGTAAACCATTATCAACCGATTGAAAAAAGGCGAAGCCATGCTTCGCCTTTTGCTAATTCACATTTCTGATCGTCGCTGCGATTTGGGCATCGATGATCTTTTTGACCAGATAACTATTCGCACCGAGTGAAATCCCATATCCACTGCGTTTTTCGAAGATCCGATTGACACCATATTTGCGTAGTGCATACGGATCGATGATGGTATTGTCATAGACTGCAACTGTACACTGGGTCAAACTCGCATTGACAAACTTAAGATTTTCCACTCCGCCAAATGCAGCGATGATCCCCTTGGCAAGCGGTACCAGTTCCGTACCGAACGTTTTGATGTCTCGTCGTTTGAAATAGTATGTGATCACTGCAAAATACAGGATACCGACGATCAAACCGACCCCAACGATCGCGATACAGGTGAACCGATAGCGATAATTAGCCAAATAAATAACAAATTCAATGATATTTCCAGGAATCGATGTGATCGTACTGGTCCCCACGAATCCCAATGTGATCCCCACAGTATTGAGGATCCCAAATAGTGCGGCCATGATCAGCAAATGGAACAGATATAAAAGCGGTGATACGATCAAAAGAAACAATTCAAACGGTAGAATCCCGCCGCCAAATACGGAAAGCAACATGCATACGCCCAATAAAAACAATGTCCGCTTGCGCTCCATCTTGTCTGAATTGATACGATACAAAGCGATCAAGGAAATGGGGATGACCACTAAGTTCATGACATAGTAGGGAGTGATGAGTCGACCCGCATAACTGATGGTCAGATTATCCGAAATCACGGCAGAGAAGATCGATACATCGCCACTGATGGCTTGACCAGCGATGGTACTGATCGAACCACCCGCACTGTTGAACCAAAATGGTGTGCGCACCAATGAACTCAATGAGAACAAAGAACCGATGCGATCCAATAATCCGTAACTCATCAAATTGATCGGATTATTCAGATCCGAAGAAACAAAAGTAATAACGGATTGCAAAAATTCATAGACATAAGTCCAGACAAAGGAAAAGGCAAAGCTACCGATGATGGATAAGACCACCGTATAGACTAATCCTCTTAAATCCGGATCAACATTGCCGAATAAGCCGATCGAGGCGGTATTGCGTAAACGTTTGGAAACAAAACGGACGATCAAAATGATGATGATCGGACCAAAAATACCACTGACCAATGGATAATTGACACGATTAGCAAATTCAGCAATCGTGGAGTTGCTGATGGAAATGCCGAGGGTAGCATTATAAGCGGAACTGTCCAGTTTGTTCATGGAAAAGAAAATGGAAAATACCACGAAGGTGATATAACCCACCAATCCCATGGAGATATTGCGATAGGCTTGGTTTTTACTGATCACTAAACGAAACATCATGAACAAGGGACTGTAAGCGATCAAAAACTGACCGATCCGCAAAAAGCCTTCACCAAACATCAACGCAATGGGGGAATCGATGACGTATAACGAATAAAAGGCGGGATTGGTGATGATCTGACCAATAACGGTCAATGCGCAGCCAAATGCCACCAGTTTGACGATGACGGATAATGGTTCATACAGGTAATGCCATTTGCGCATACCTTACCTCCTTATAACATTAGAATAATTGGGAAAGTCGATTGAGATAACTCATGGTCTTACCACGTACGATATGGACTTTACGTGAACTCAACGTGGTTTCGACCATGGTACATCCATCCAAAGGATACGAAAGGGCATCGATGCCCAAACGGGCATTTTCAAAGGATGGACTTTCCATTTTGATGATACTGTTACCTGATAAGATCAATGGGGATTGGAATGAACGATACGCCATATGGTGGATACCGGCAATCGGTGTCATCTCAATGGCATCCAATCCTTCTTGGATCACCGCGCCTCCAATGGAACGATTATAAGCTGTGGAACCCAATTGGGTGGTCACACACATGCCGGTTCCACGGTAATCTTCAAAAAATTCATCATTGATATGGATCTGCATATCCAAGGATACGACGATATTTTCCACCCGACATTCATTGACGGCATAGAAGATATGGTGATGACCATCCGTCTTAACGGATAATAAAGGATAATCATGGACCACCAAAGAATGGGTGGTCAGATCATGGACCAATCGATCCACTTCATCATCTTTGTAATCACATAAAAAACCGAGCGTTCCGGTTTTGATCCCCACAAATTGAATGGTATCAACATGATCGATGTATCGGGATATCCCATGGAGCATGCTACCATCCCCTCCGACAACGATGACCGTTGTCGGATGGGTCGGGTCATAGAACCACCCACTTTTGGTCAGTTTATATCGGATATTATCGGCATACGCATGGCTTTTTTGGTCATCTCGGATGATAATATCAAATCTTTCCATGGTAAAACCATTATATAATATTTGCATGCAGCAGAATTTGGAAATTGAAACCAAGGTCATGATCAG
>CALVCY010000102.1 GCA_944326175.1 uncultured Erysipelotrichaceae bacterium | reverse complement strand
AAAAAGGCGATGGGTGCATTGCGTGAACCATCCATGGGACCCGTCTTTGGTTTAAAAGGCGGAGCCACAGGTGGTGGATATTCCCAGGTGATCCCCATGGAAGATATCAATTTGCATTTTACCGGGGATTTCCATGCATTGACCAGTGCCACGAACCTTGTCGCTGCAGTACTGGATAATTCCATTTATCAAGGTAATCCCTTAAATATCGACATCGATCGCATCGTGTGGACACGATGCGTGGATATGAATGATCGTACATTACGCACCACGACCATTGGTCAGGGCGCTAAAATCAACGGTGTGGAACGTAGGGACCATAGCGTGATCACGGTTGCTACAGAATTGATGGCGATTTTATGTCTATCCAAAGATCTGAAAGATCTGCAAGAACGGGTCGGGCGTTGTATTGTCGCCTATGATCAAAACGGCGCTGCAATAACCGTTAAAGATTTGCACGTGGATGGAGCAGTAGCTGTGGTGCTGAAAGACGCGATCCAGCCTAATTTAGTCCAAACACTGGAACACAATCCAGTATTGATCCATGGCGGACCATTCGCCAACATCGCCCATGGATGCAATTCTTTGATTGCGACCAAAACAGCTTTGGCATTAAGTGACTATGTCGTCACGGAAGCTGGATTCGGATCGGATCTTGGCGCTGAGAAGTTTTTGGATATCAAATGCCGCAAAGGGCAACTTGCACCCGATTGCATCGTCTGCGTTGCAACGATTAGGGCACTCAAATTGCATGGTGGGATGGATCCTGATGGTTTGACCACGGAAAACATCGAGGCATTGAAAAAAGGATATTGCAATCTGCAACATCATGTCTTGGCGTTGAAACAGTATGGCGTACCGGTAGTGGTGGCTATCAATCATTTCAGTGCGGATACTCAATTGGAAATCGATACATTGACACGTTTGCTGGATGAAGATGGTTTCAACCATGCGTTTTCTGATGGTTGGGCCAAAGGCGGAGAAGGTTGTAAGGAATTGGCAACGACTGTCGTTAATGCCTGTGATCAACCCAAATCCTTCCACCTGCTTTATCCCGATGAGATGACACTGGAAGAAAAGTGTCGGACCATCGCCCAAAAAATCTATGGCGCAACTGACATCGAATTGAGTGAACTGGCGAAATCGCAATTACAATCGATGCAAAACTCGTATGGCTCCTATCCGATCTGTATGGCCAAAACACAAAACAGTTTGACGGATGATCCCAAACGTTATGGAGTGCCTGATGATTTTGTCATCCACATCCGTGAATTCAAAGTCAATACTGGAGCAGAATTTGTGATCGCATATGCTGGAAATATCCTGACGATGCCTGGATTACCCAAGGATCCGGCAGCGTGTCATATCGGATTCGACGATGCGGGTAATATCGTAGGACTGTTTTAGATTTCTACCATTGATGCATGCTTTGAAAAACAAAGTCGTCTTCGCGACTTTGTTTTCATTTCACTTTCTATCGTTTCACGTTGTTTCACACTGAGAATGATCAGGGTTTAGCATATAATAGTAACGCTTGTCTTAACCACGGTATGGAAAGGAGGTAGAAGGATGAAAGATTTTGACATCATTGTGATCGGTGGCGGTCATGCCGGTGTCGAAGCCGCGTTGATGGGCGCCAAGCGGAACAAGAAAACCGCGCTGATCACATTGGATATCGATCATATCGCTTCCATGCCCTGTAATCCCAGTGTCGGTGGTCCGGCCAAAGGTGTCGTTACTCGTGAAATCGATGCATTGGGTGGACAGATGGGAAAGACTGCGGATCTGACCGCTTTGCAGTTTAAGATGCTCAATTCTGCCAAAGGTCCAGGTGTGCGTGCTTTACGTGTGCAATCCGATAAGTTGGTATACAGTGCCATGATGCGGGATATTTGTTTAAATACCGATAACCTGACCGTGATCGAAGGTTGTGTCGATGGCTTGAAGGTCAATGATCATACCATCGAAGGAGTGATCCTTCATGATGGTCGCCGTTTTTCAGCGAGCAAGGTGATCATCACTACTGGAACTTATATGGCTTCCTCCATATTGGTCGGTGATACGGCCACACCATCGGGTCCCGATGGTCAAACCACCTCCAACGCTTTATCGCAATGTCTTTGTGCATTGGGATTAAGATTATTTCGTTTAAAAACCGGTACACCCGCACGGATCTATACCGACTCCATCGATTTTTCCCAAGCCGAGATCCAATACGGCAATCCCGAACACATCCAATTTTCGTTTGACCCATTGCCAACGTTACCCTTCAAACAGCAATGGCCATGTTATTTGATTTATACGCAACCTCAAACGCATAAAATCATCTTAGATAATTTAAAGCGTAGCGCGATGTATTCTGGACTGGTCAAAGGGGTCGGACCACGCTATTGCCCAAGTATCGAAGATAAACTGGTCCGCTTTGCCGATAAACCACGCCATCAATTATTTTTGGAACCGGAAAGTCGGCAATTGGATACCACATATGTACAAGGTTTTTCAACATCCATGCCGTTTGATGTCCAAGAAGCGATGATCCATTCATTGCCAGGTATGGCCAATGCACGGATCAAAAAATATGCTTATGCCATCGAATACGATGCCATCGATCCCTTACAGCTTCTTCCTTCTTTGGAATATAAATCCATCCATGGCTTATATGGTGCTGGCCAAATCAACGGAACCAGTGGTTATGAAGAAGCTGCAGGTCAAGGTTTGATCGCTGGATTGAATGCATCGTTGGCATTGGATGGTCAAGAACCATTGATCTTAAAACGGGATGAAGCTTATATCGGGGTATTGATCGATGATTTGGTCAATAAAGGAACGCAAGAACCATATCGATTGCTGACTTCCCGTGCGGAATTCCGCTTGTTATTGCGTCATGATAATGCCGATCAACGTTTAACGCCTTATGCGATACGTTATGGAACGATCGATCAACAGCGAATCGATCGATTTACCCATAAAATGGAAATGATCGATCAATTCAAACAGACGTTAAAGCAAACGATCATCCATGGTCAAACCAAAGTGATGACCTATCTTTCTAACCTTGGTATGACCATCCATAATGATGGCATGCATGCCATTGATCTGTTGCGTCGCCCAGGCATCAAAGCGAAAGATCTAGCGAATGCATTGGATCTTTCAGTCGATGAAGCGATCGCACAACAAGTGGAATTGGAAGTCAAATATGAAGGTTATATCGAAAAAGCCAAACGGGAAGCCGCAAAGCTGTTATCCATGGATGATGTGAAATTACCAAAGCATTATGAATATTCCAAGCTCTCCCATCTCTCGTTGGAAGGGAAAGCCAAGTTGGAATTGGTCCAACCACAGACACTGGGACAGGCTTCTCGTATTTCAGGAGTCAATCCGGCAGATATTGCGGTGTTGGCCATGTTGATCAAACAAGGAGGATTGAAACATGCAGATCAATGAAGTTATCAACAATGTCCATGTCTATGGGATGGACAATGCATTCCGTGGTTCAAAGTTTTCTTATGCGGTGGATTTGAACAAAATCACGGTGGATAAAACCAAAACCATTGAAACACTGGCTCAAAGTCCCACGGGTAGTGGTCACGATAATTTTTTAAATGGGATCATCGTTCAGTTTGATCTCACGCTATCCAATAAATGCTGGGTGGAAGCGCAACGGTATCATTTCTTAGATTTCATTTCCAGCCAATCCACGATGCATCGCATCACGAAATTTGATCTGGATCATGCATATATTTCCTATGTAGATCAACGCGTGATCGAGATCATGAAGGAAAAAGTGGCGCAATATAATCATGAAGCGGAATTATTAAAAAATGAAACAGATAGTGAGAAACGAGCGGCATTGGTCAAAACCATGAATACGCATTATCTTGAGATCTTGTATACCAATCCAGCTGGTTTTCGCATCACAGCAGCCATGACGACCAACTATCGACAATTGAAAACAATCTATCATCAACGGCGTAACCATCGACTTCCGGAATGGCAGGCATTCTGCGATTGGGTGGAAACATTACCCAATAGTGAATTGATTACTGTGGTCAATACCAATGAATAACGAAACATTTATTCAACGTTTGAACCAGTATGGGATCAAATATACTGATCAAACCATCCTAAAGACCATGGATTATCTTGATTTGTTATTCCAATGGAATCAAAAGATGAATCTCACTGCCATTGATACGATCGAAAGTGCATTGGATAAACATATCTTGGATTGTTTGGTTCCGACCACAGGTTTAACGATGAAGGGCCATATGGCCGATATTGGTAGTGGTGCTGGATTTCCCGGTATGGTTTGGGCCATTTACTATCCGGATATCACCATCGATCTAATCGAACCGACCGGAAAACGATGTTTATTTCTGAATACGGTCAAAGAGAGCCTTGGTTTGACCAATGTCAATGTGATCAATAAACGCAGTGAAGCCTGCAATGATCTTCGTCAATCCTATGATCTCGTCACGGCTAGAGCGGTAGCCAAGCTACCATTATTATTGGAATTGTGTTCCCCATTATTGAAAGTAAACGGGACCATGGTTGCCTTGAAAGGCAGCGCAGCATTGGATGAATTGGATGATGCCGAAAATGCGATGGAAAAACTCCATATGGTCCATACCACATCCATCACGTATACCTGTGAAGATGGTGGGGACCATATCACCCTGATCTTTACCAAGATAGCCACTACTCCATCCATTTATCCTCGCAACTACAGTGTGATGAAAAAACATCCACTCTAACCCTATATAAAGAAAGGACGCCATGAGTCAATCTGTCATTGCCATCCCCTTAACCAAGATCCATCCCAATACCGATCAGCCGCGTCATGTCTTTGATGACAATGAATTGAATGCATTGGCGGCCTCATTGAAATCCAATGGATTGATCCAACCGATCACGGTTCGTCCCATCGGAAACGGGTATGCGATCATTGCTGGAGAGCGGCGCTATCGCGCCGCATTAAAAGCCGGATGGAAAACCATCGATTGCTATGTCAAAACCAGTGATCCATTGGAAAGTGCCACGTTAGCATTGGTGGAAAACATTCAACGTGTGGATCTAACCAGTGTGGAAGAAGCGAAAGCGTATCAAAAACTAATGGAACAATATGGTCTCAACCAAGCTCAACTGGCTAAAGCCATAGGCAAAAGTCAAAGTGGGATCGCCAACAAACTGCGTTTGCTCAATTTGCCCAAAGACATTCAAAATGCCATCACTTCCGGTGTATTGAGCGAGCGACATGGCCGTGCATTATTGTCATTAGAAGGCAAAACACAACATGCCGTTTATGAAAAAATATTGCATGAGCAACTCACTGTGGCCCAAACCGAAAAAGAAGTGGCCAAGCACACCACTCCCAAACCCAAACGAAAACCCAAAGGCAAGATCCGCTCGTTCAACAAAAACCAACAAATTGCCATCAATACCATCAAAACCAGTATCGACATGGTCAAAAAAAGCGGGTTTGACATCGATTACACCGTAAACGATGATCCAACCACCATTACATTGACCATTACCATTCAAAAATAGGAGGATCAACATGGGAAAGATCATCGCCATTGCCAATCAAAAAGGTGGAGTTGGTAAAACCACCACTTCCATCAATTTATCGGCCGCGTTAAGTTATCTTGGAAAAAAAGTATTATTGATCGATCTGGATCCCCAAGCCAATGCCACGACCGGCATCGGTGCATCCAAGATCGGATTTGAAAAAACCAGTTATGAACTGTTATTGAGCAGCGACAGTGTGGATGATGTCAAAATATCCTTGCCGATCCCTCAAATCGACATGATTGCCGCATCCATCGATCTTTCCGGTGCCGATATCCAAATCAGTCAATTGCCCACCGCCAGTGAGCGCTTACTCAAACAAAAACTATTACCCGTCAAAGATCGCTATGATTTCATCATCATCGACTGCCCACCTTCGCTTGGTTTATTGAATACCAATGCCTTAACCGCCGCAGACAGTGCATTGATCCCGGTGCAATGTGAATATTATGCGTTGGAAGGGTTGAACCAATTGCTCAATACGATCCGATTGGTCCAAAAATTATTCAACCCCCATCTGACCATTGAGGGGATCTTGCTGACCATGCATGATTCCCGTACCACACTGGCGTTGGAAGTCAGTCAGGATGTGCGTAAATATTTCAAGGAAAAAGTCTATAAAGCCTATATTCCCCGTAACGTCAAATTATCCGAAGCCCCATCCGTCGGCCAAGATATTTTCCAGTATGAAACCAATTGTGAAGGCGCCAGAGCTTACCTTCGTTTAGCCAAGGAAGTGCTCGATGCCAATGGAGGAATGCAGTAATGCCACGTAAACTCGGCAAAGGTTTAGGTGCGATCTTCGGCGAAGATGTCGATGTCGTCTCCTTGATCGATGATATCCAAAAAAACGCGACCAGCGATAATACTAATGAAATCCCCCTCTCTCAGATCCGAATCAATCCTTATCAGCCACGGACCCATTTTGATGAATCTGCCATCGATGAATTGGCACAATCCATCCAACAACATGGAGTATTCACGCCGATCTTGGTGCGTGAAGGCGTGGGCAACGATTATGAATTGATTGCCGGTGAACGGCGCTTCCGTGCCGCTAAAAAGGCTGGTCTGACCACGATTCCGGCCATCATCCGTAACTTTAACGATGCGGAAATGATGGAGATCGCCATTTTAGAAAATATCCAAAGAGAAAACCTGTCCGCGATCGAAGAAGCGAACGGGTATGCCAAATTGATGGAGCATCTGGGTTATACCCAAGAACAAGTCGCCCAACGTGTCGGTAAATCCAGAGAATATGTGACCAATCTTTTGCGCTTGCTCAAACTGGATCCGCTTGTTCAACAATGGGTGATGGACAATAAGATCTCTAATTCTACGGCTCGCGCATTATTGGGATTGAAAGATACCAGTCAACAGGTGCCCTTAGCCAAAGAGATCATGGCCAATGGTCTTTCCACACGTGCAGTGGAAGCCAAGGTCAAGGCATTGAATAGTCCAAAGCATAAAAAAGAAACGGAAGTCGATCCGTATCTGGAAGATCTTTCTCATCGTATCGAATCCAAATTGCAAACCAAGGTCGAGATCAGTAAAAAACGGATGACCATAGAATACAGTGATACGAATGATTTGAATCGGATCTTGGATGTGTTGGGATTAACGGAGTAAGGGTATGTTTGATGATACCATTTATGCATTGAGCAGTGGATCAGGGATATGTGCCATATCCCTGATCCGTTTATCCGGTGATAAGGTCAAAACCATTTTGAAAGCTGGTTTTACTAAGGATCTATCCTTGATCACAACACGTATGGCTGTGATGGCACATCCAATTTTAGATGGTTCGACCATTGATGATGTGTTGATCACCTATTTTGCTGCCCCGAACAGTTACACGGGTGAAGATGTGCTTGAAATCAGTTGCCATGGATCCCCATTGATCCGTTCCAAACTCTATTTATGGGCCCAAAACCACGGCGCCCGTTTGGCCCGCAATGGAGAATTCAGTGAAAGAGCGGTACTCAATGGCAAAATGAGTTTATCTCAAGCCGAAGGGATCAATGATATGATCCATGCCAAAAATACTTCAGGGTTGACCATTGCCTATCATTCGGCCCACGGTTCCGTGGACAGCTTGGTCGAACCATTGTATGAAAAGGCGTTATTGATCCAAGCCCATCTTAATGTCAATATCGATTATCCTGAATACGAAGATATCCAACAACTCTCCCATGATACATTGATGCCATTGGTGGCATCCTTGCAGCAAGACATCTTCCGCCTGATCGATGTTTCATCCCGTGTGATGCCCATCCTTTCGGGGATCAACACGGCGATCGTGGGTAAACCCAATGTGGGTAAAAGTTCCTTGCTCAATGCATTGCTCAATGAAGATAAAGCCATCGTATCGGATATCGCCGGTACCACTCGCGATGTGGTGGAAGGGGATATCATGGTCGGATCATTACCATTGCATTTATTGGATACCGCTGGTATTCGGGAAGGTGCCGGTACCATCGAAGCGTTGGGGATCGAAAAAAGTCGTGCATTGATCGCGTCGAGTGATCTAGTGATCGCGTTGGTTTGTGAAGCCGATGGTTTGACCAGTGATGATCAATTGATCTTAGATCTTGTCAAAGATCACGATCCGATCATCGTCAATAACAAAGCGGAATTAAAATCCAGTGATACCTATATCAATATATCTGCTGAAAACAATGCCATCGAACCATTGGTCCAAGCCATCCAAGCACGTTTCGATACTGTGGATGCCACTCTGTATGATCAAACGTTGACTAATACCCGTCAGTTATCATTAGCCAAACAGGCCAATGATCTTTTGAGCGAAACGATGCATCAATTACAGATGGAAGAACCATTGGATCTTATCGAAATCAACCTGGGTGAGATCATCCGCTTATTGGCCGAAATCATGGGTCGAAATTACAGTGAAGATCTATTGGATACTATTTTCAAGAATTTTTGTGTGGGGAAGTAACCAATATGGGATTTATCGATACACACTCTCATATCTTATTGGATGATGATCGTCCTTTGGGGGTATTGAATCGCGCATTATCTTTGGATAAGATCGGTTTGATCGCCCTTTCATTCCATGATCTTTCCAAAGCATTTGCCCTAAAAAGAGCACATCCCGATAAATATACCATTGCATTTGGGATCTATCCTCAAGATGGTCAAACCATGGATAAAGTGACCCGCAATATCTATTATCAGACCATGGATCATCCCTGGATCGATATCATCGGTGAGATCGGTTTAGAATACCATTGGACTGCGGATGAAAATTTACGTGCGATCCAACGGGAAGTATTCATCGAACAGATCCAAATTGCGAATAAATTGAACAAACCCATAGCGATCCATACCCGTGATGCCTGGCAAGATACATTAAAGATCATCAAGACTTATCCTTGCCGTGGTTTGATCCATTGTTTCAGTGGCAGTGTGGAAGTGATGCAAGAATGTATCAAGGCCGGCTATTACATTTCATTTGCTGGTCCCATCACATTCAAAAATGCCAATAAGTTACTGGAGGCCGTACGGCAATGTCCACTTGATCGGATCTTGAGTGAAACCGATTCCCCTTATATGACACCGGTTCCTTTGCGTGGCAAACCCAATGAACCCTATTATGTGCGCCACGTTGTCGAAAAAATCGCCGAATTGAAAGGGATTGAGATCGATCAAATGGCGGCCATCATCAAAAGGAATTATCGCCGTTTTTTGAACCCGGTGATAGCTTGTGAAATTTCTTGATTTTTTATACGAATAGCGTATGCTAATCTTCATGAAAGAAGTAAGGGGTATTAGAAAAATGAAAAAATTATTTGTGACCGTTGCTGCTTTAGCAACGTTATGTGCCTGCAGCACGACTGAAGGTACGGTCAGCAGCGAAGCACCGGTTTCCAGTGAAGCACCGGTCGCTAGCGAAGTTGCGACGACCAGCACACCGCAAGAATATGCTACGGTTTTGGAAGCTTTCCAAGCAGGATGGGCCAATGCTGATGATTCCGCTAAAGGATTCTTGGTTTTTGAAGGTGGCGAATACAACGTCCGTCATTTCAGTGATGAGGAAACCTTAAGAGCCAACTATACCGAGCTGGCAAGTGCTTGCGAAGGTGTGGCGTCAGTTGGCACCATCGATGAACAGATCGAGTTGCGTGTCGCCCAGAATACTGCGTTGCGTGAAGGTGTCGATACGTTCATTGAAGAAACCACCTTTAATGAAGGCAGTGAACGTGCAGTCAGTGATGATGAACTGATCACTCGGTTTGATTTAACCAACGGGACCGATCGATATACTATGGGGATCTATACCGATGGAACGGTCCGTGTGAAAAAGGTAATGACCAATGATACCGAATGGTATTCCGTTCCCGATGTGGCCTATAACGCATTGAGTGAATTGATGAACGAAAACTATGTCGTCGTCAGTGAAGAAAATGCGGATCGTCTGACTTGTTGGGAATCATTGACTTTAGGTGAATAGTTTCATAAATATTTAACCTGAATTCATCTTTTTGTTCATATTGTCAGTATTAATATGTGAACAAGGGAGAATGATGATGGAAAAACAAAGTTTGGTTTTGACCATATTGCTGATCACGATGTGTTTGAATGTCATCGTGAGCGTCCATTATATCCATACGGAAACGAAGCGTTACCGTCATCCAAAATCAATACGCGGCATGGAGTGATCCATGCCGTTTTGTTGTCTAAGAGCCAGTATGAGTTCATGTGGGAAATAATGATGTACTCTTGAAATATTGTTTCGTTTCACTAATTGAATATTTAAGGGATTGCTTTTTCACTTATTGGTTTGATATAACCAAATCATGGGGATCCATTTTTCACGGCGTCAGAAAGTCATTTTGCATGAACTGTACCATTCCGGTGGGTTTATGACAAGTCTGCAGTTGGCCGATATTGCACATGTTTCCGATCGAACGATCAAAACGGAAATGCGCAATATCATGGACATTGCAGCACAAGAGGGTTACTTTCATATTGTATCTAAACGCAATCATGGTTATACCATCGAAATCGATGATCCAAGTCAATTTCAAAACCTGTTGCAATCGGTTGAAATGATCCAAAGTTATGCATTGGATCTTGAAAATGAAAGCATTTATCGCTTCATGAAAGTTGCCCGAACGTTGATCGTTGCGACTGAACCAATTAAAGTGGAGACATTTGCTCAGTTGTTGTACATTTCGAATAGTCAAGTCCATAAAACATTGGATGAAGTTCGTCATTTCTTCGCGTTACATCATCTTTCGATCGATCCGTTTGGTAATAAAGGATTAGTAGTCAATGGAAGCGAATATGATCGCCGTATGGTCATATTGGAATTATATGGTGTTCACTTTCATCGTGCGGAGATCCAAGCCGATTCAGATTATCTGAATGAAGCGGGACCGGATGAGCAACGCCGACAAGACATCCGTCATATTTTCCTTGAAGTATTGCGCAGCAGTAGCATTCGCTTGCTCGATACCGACACCCAACGCTTATCTGTGTATCTTAGTATTGTCGATTGTCGATATCCATCTTATCGATTGGATTGTCCAGCCCAATGGCGATCTGTGATGAATCATTCTCCGGAGATGGAACTTTCTAATCGAATATTTGCCGCGTTGAAATCCAAATTATCTGGATTTGATTACGATATTAATGAAGTGATGTGTTTCGCGGTGGAATTATTGACTCGTGAAGATATCGACGCCTTGGCTTATACACCGTATTTTCATCCGACGGTCCATGTGATGGTCTCCGCCATTTGCAATAAAGTAAAGGATGAGTTGTATCACCGGCATCATTTCAATCTGTTCATGCAAGAATGGAGTTATCGTGAATTCGAAGCGATCACGACGCCCATCGTCGCTCGAAAAGTATTGGGTGATATTTGTCATGAAAAATTACCGTTTGCGGATAATACGGCAGAAATCTGCAATAGTCCGGTGTCATTGACGATCGCTTTGGCTATTGAACGATTGGTCGAAACCAACTTAGGAATGAAACTGGAACGCAGCGAGATCTTGAAATATGCTTATTTTGTCTACAAAGTCGCCGCATATACCAAATTCCAAGTGAAACCGGTGAATCTGTTATTGATCAGTGGCAATGGCATGAATACCTGTCGCATTTTGGAAAAACGGATCCGTGAGCGATTTGGGATGTTGATCGGTCATACGCGGTGCATCGAGTTGTATGAAGGGCGTGGGATCGATATGGAGCAATATGATGCGGCATTGATAGATATGGATACATTCGTCTATAACTATGATCTGCCTTGTAAGGTCGTTCACTTGGTCAAACGCAGTCACCAATTGGATAATTTATACAATGACTTATTGATGAAAGCACACCAGTATCAATGGTATCTCCCTACGGATGAACAATTTACCTATCTAGAGGAGTTCCCGGCCGAATCCTTTGAAGTGTTTTTAAAAAATTTGGCATTTCGATATACGAGCGATCTTTCACGAATCGAAAGGATGGTGCAAGGATGGCATAAGTATATCGATCTGATGAGTCTAAATAAAAACAGCAAGGGATTGGTGCTATTTGTGGATTCCAGTTTGTTTGACCGGGAGTGGATCGAAGTGCTTTCATTAAGTAATGATTTGATGATCGGGAAAGCGCGGATTCGATCATTAATGGTCATCTGCATCCAGTGGAATTATGATGAGATCAAACTAAAATTCTGGGAGAACATCTTGAAGCAATCCACGCTCCGGGATGATTTTTTTGAGATCATCAAGCTTGGATCTCATGGCATCGAAAAATTGATTCGAAAGGCATTAGAGATCAATTAATTGCATTTATTAAAGGGAAACGGACTACCGTTTCCCTTTTTAAACACATGATATTCCCATTGTATGCGGTTTCACTTCCTTTTATGATGAAGTCACAGGAAAGAGGTAAGAGTATGCTGAAATTGTTTCTCTCTTCCCATGGTCACATGGCTTCCGGATTGAAAAGCAGCGTCAATATCTTATTTGGCAACGCGGATCAATTAACGGTATATGACGCATATGTGGATGAAACCAGTTTGAATAAGGTGCTGGATGATTATTTTGAATCCGTAAGTGATGAGGATCAAGTCATCATGCTTTCGGATCTATACGGTGGTTCGGTCAATAATATGATGTATACCTATCTGACCAAACCCAATCGATTTTTGGTTGCTGGGGTCAATCTGGCATTGGTGATCGAACTGTTGACCCATCAAAGCATTACGAAAAAAGAACTGGATGAAATCGTCACTAACGCTAAAGGCATGATGACACAGTTGGTCAACGATGAGCAACCGATAGAAGCTGAAGAGGATTTCTTCTAATCCATACAACATACGAAATCAATGTAAAGGAGGAAAACACATGATTACATTACTTCGTCTCGATGAACGTTTGATCCATGGACAGATCGCCATTAAGTGGAGCCGTCACACCGGCGTGGATCATATCGTTGTTATTTCTGACAACGCTGCAGCCAATCCGATCATTCAAAAATCGTTGATGATGGCTGCACCAGCTACCTGCAAGGTAGCCATCAAGAGCATGGATGCTGGATTGAAATTATTGCAGGATCCACGTTGCCATGCGATGAAAATTTTGGTTTTAGTGCAAACACCGGATGATCTTTTGAAGGTCGTGGAAAATGCACCGGATATCGAAAAGATCAACGTCGGCAACTATGGCCGAGTTGCAGCAAAACGTGCTGAAGCTGAACGGACGCGTTATGGCAACAATCTGTATTGCTATGATGATGAAAAAGAAACCTTGAAAAAGGTTTTAGATTCGGCGGGCAACATTGAAGTGATTTATCAAACCATTCCGGATGAACAACCGGAAAAGTTACGCGATGTACTGAAATAATAAAGAGAAAGGGAGGTTATTATGGTACAAAGTGCGATCGTCGTGGCACTTGTTTATTGGTTCATCAATGTATTGGATCAATCATTCCTGTCATGGCAATGTTTGAGTCGACCAATCGTGGTTGCACCATTGGTAGGCTTGTTACTGGGGGATTTCCATACGGGTATCGTAATGGGCGCTTCATTGGAAGCGATCTTTATGGGAATTTCCGCTATCGGTGGTTCTGTTCCGGCAGATTCACTGAGTGCAACATGTATTTCCGTTGCATATTCCATTTTGACCGGTGCGGATGCTGAAACTGGTATTGCCTTGGCGTTGCCGATCGGAACATTGATGTCTTCATGGAATGCCATGCTGACACCGATCTTTGCATCTTTGGCACCGTATTGGGAAAATCTGTGCCAAAAGAATATCAAGGCATTCACCGTTCAGACCTTATTGTTCACCACATTTGTTCAACCGTTAGTCAACACGGTAGTCTTATTCATCGCGGTTGCTTATGGTATCGATGGTTTAAATGCAGCTTTGGCTGTTCTGCCGGCTTGGGTCATGACCGGTCTGGGTGCTGCAAGTTCGATGATGACTGCAGTTGGGTTCGCTATCCTGGTTTCCATGATTTGGAGCAACGAAGTGGGCATCTTCTTCTTTGTGGGATATGTTCTATCTTCGGTTACCGGACTGGATTCTCTGAAAGTTGCGATTATCGCTGCGGCTATTGCGATCACGATGTTCTTTGGTGAGAAGCGGCATATCGATACCAAAAACGCATTGGCCAATAATACAGCAACTGCTGCCAATGATGAGGAGGACTTCTTCTAATGGAAAAAAAACAAGTTACTCAGGAAGAACGCAAGGTTCTAAAATCGATGTTCTTGCGTAGCCATTTGGTTTTCACCACATTTAATATGGTTAAGATGGAAGCCAATGCCTATACATTGACGATGGCTCCGGCAATCGAATCCATTTACAAGGATGAACCGGAAGAGAAGAAAGAAGCGTATTTACGCGCCAATCAGTTCTTTAATACCCATGCGGTTCCATTTAGTTTTATCGCTGGATTGAACTATGCAATGGAAAAGCAACACCATGACAATGGTTCCATCGATGGTACGACCATCAATGCGATCAAAACAGCGTTGATGGGACCAACGGCAGGTATGTTCGATAGTTTATTCTTCAACTGCTTACGTATCATTGCTTCGGGTATCGCGATCGGTCTGTGCTCTCAGGGTAATGTTTTGGGAACATTCCTGTTTATCCTGATTTACGGTGTTTCACAATCGGTTGTCAAATATCTGTTTGTCAATTGGGGTTATACGTTTGGTACAAGCTTTATCGATGCTGTTTATAATTCCGGCTTGATGCAAGCTTTGACCAAAGCAGCCGGTGTCATGGGGTTGATGATGATCGGTTACATGACGGCTTCCACAGTCAATGTACCGTTGAACTGGACCATTTCTATTGGTGAAACCAGTGTGGTCGTTCAAGATGTCTTGAATTCCATCTTCCCTGGGATTTTGGGTGTAGGATTGTTATTCTTGATGGTTGGTGCCATCAAGAAAGGCTGGCGCCCGACCCAGTTGGTATTATGCATTCTTGCATTCGGCTTAGTCGGTGCATTCTTAGGTATCTTCTAATCACCGTTTGTTTCAAATGCGGGGCTTCGGCCCCGTATTTTTGTTAAGATTGAATTATGTTAAAAGACTGGTTAATGCGTTGTGCAGTCAG
>CALVCY010000101.1 GCA_944326175.1 uncultured Erysipelotrichaceae bacterium | reverse complement strand
ACTATCATCTAGTACGGGCTGAATGTCTCTGCTTAGGCCGCCATGGCAATCCCGTCCAGGATGGTGCGTGTCCAATTCACATATATCCCCCTTTCACTTGTAAGTAACCATAAGGTTAGCAATAACTAACCGATATGTATTCAGTATACCTTATCCCGCGTGAAACAGAGTTTTTTCATTGGCAAATTGACGGAGGATTTTTGAAAATCACAGTGGTTTTTGATAAAGTTGATTCAGCCAATATTGGTATCATCCACTTCTTAGACGGAGGTAATTTATGCAGTTTCTCATTATTTTTCTGATCGTATTCGTTTTGATGATCGGTTTCAATATCGCCGGCAGTCTCTTGGCACGGCGCTATGTCGATAACTTGAACCGACTGCAATATGAAGACCCGCAAGGGTGTTTGAAAAAGCTGGAAGGTTTTCCAGCCAAGTTCCTTTTGCCGGGTTACAATCGGGAATTGGTCAAAGCCGATATCTATGCACGGATCAATGACGAAACCAATTTGAAAGCCACATTCGAAAAACTCAATGCCTACGCGGATAAGAAACATTCCATGCTAAACATTCGGGATAAAGCCATGGTTTATCAAAAACAGCTGAGTTATGCATTGTACAAACATGATCAAACCACTGCACATTTGTTGAATACCAAGTTGCAAGCATTAAAAACCAATAAACATGTGGATGATCTGACCAATCGACTCATTGATGAATCCAATACCTGTGTACAGGTATATATCGATCACAATTATGCTTATTTGGATAAGGCCAAGCAGCATGTAGATTCATTGGACAATAAGGTCGTTTCAGGCATCATGCATTATCGTATGGCGTATCTCTACCATACGCGCAATGATCAAAACCATGTCAAAACACATTTGGAAAAAGCCACCACGTTGCTTAAAGGGAGTGAGTTGGAAAACGTGATCCAACAGGTGAATCAAAACCATGGATTATTGGATACGGTTGCGATCTAAAGGATTAAGAGCATAAACCTTTCTTGATATATCCGGTGTGATACAATGAAATCAACATCGAAACGATATTGAAAGGAAGGTTTTTATTATGTGTACCGGTTTGGCGTTTCAGGCAAACGATTGTTTCTATTTTGGTCGGAATTTAGATTTGGAGTGTGGGTATGGTGAACATGTGGTGGTCACACCACGATCCTATCGGTTTACGTTTACTAATGGTTTGACCAGTGATGATCATGATCCTTTATTGGGCATGGCGATGGTGATGAATGATTATCCGTTTTATTATGAAGCATGCAATGCGCATGGTCTGGCCATTGCCGGACTCAATTTTCCCGGCAATGCCGTCTACCATGCGCCCAAAGAAGGATATATCAATGTATCTCCATTTGAATTGATCCCGTATATCCTGACCCAATATCATTCCATGGATGATTTGAAAAAGGATCTGGATCGATTCAATCTGACGGATATTCCCTATAGTGCGCAATTGCCGTTAGCACAATTGCATTGGATGGTTTCCGATGGTCGTTCCACCATTATATTAGAAAGCATGAAAGATGGATTGCATGTCCATGATGATCCTTATCATGTATTGACCAACAATCCACCCTTTGATTTTCATGATCAAAATATCGTCAATTATCTCAATGTGACCAATCAAGTTGCGGTGAATCGATTTGCTTCATCATTGAACATCCAACCTGTCGGTGCCGGCTTTGGCGGTATCGGCTTGCCCGGTGATGCCTCACCGGCCAGCCGATTTGTCAAAGCGGCATTCTTACGTGCCAATTTACCCGATATGAACGATGAGAACCAGGCAGTCAGTCAGTTCTTCCACATCTTGGATAGTGTGGCCATGGTCAATGGGATGACGTTGACCAGTAATGGCAAATATGATCTCACGTTATACAGTGCCTGCATCAATGTCACTCAAGGTATCTATTATCTTAAACGTTATGACAATATCAACGTCGCAGCTGTTTCTTTAAAAGATCTGGACAGTTCAACAACTTCTCTATTGTGCTACGAACAGCCATCATCCCTGGTCAATACCATGGTATCCGTTGGTTGAATCTTAACAAAATAATCGTCCTGGATTTTTCACAAACTGTGCTAGAATAACCACCGTGTTTTTTTACGATGGTTTGCCCATACCGGCAGATCCTGCCGGTATTTTCTATGGTCAAAACCATCTAAATCATAGAAAGGAAGTGTACCATGAGTGAAATCAAAGAAAACAAAATGGGTGTCATGCCGATCAACCGATTATTGATCTCCATGGCAGTCCCCATGATGATCTCCATGTTGGTTCAGGCCTGTTATAACGTGGTCGACTCCATGTTCGTTGCCCAACTCAACGAAAATGCTTTAACTGCCGTATCGTTGGCATTTCCGGTCCAATCGTTGATGATCGCCGTTGCCACCGGTACAGGTGTCGGTATCAACGCATTGGCATCTCGTGCATTGGGTGAAAAAAACCATCAAAAAGCCTCAGCTGTGGCCAATAATGGGATCATCGTTATTTTCCTGTCCATGCTGGTTTTTGTCGTATTGGGATTGACAGCCAGCCAATTGTTTTTTTCTGTTCAAACCACCGATACCCAAATCATCGGCTATGGTCGAGACTATCTGATGATCGTGACCGGTTTGAGTTTCGGAATTTTTCTGGAAATCGCGTTTGAACGGATCTTACAGGCTACTGGTCGAACCATGTATTCCATGATCACTCAGACCGTCGGTGCGGTATTCAACATCATTTTTGACCCCATCATGATCTTCGGCCTGTTCGGTTTTCCAGCCATGGGTGTGGCCGGTGCGGCATTGGCCACCGTGCTGGGACAGATTCTAGCGGCCGCACTGGGCTTGTATTTTTGCCTAAATAAAAATCCGGAAATCAAGATCGATGTAGTGCACACCAAACTCAATGGTACGATCGTGCGCATGATCTACGGCATCGGTATCCCCAGTATCATCATGCAATCCATTGGTTCGATCATGACATTTGGCATGAACATGATCTTGATCGCTTTCTCTTCAACAGCGACCGCTGTATTCGGTGTCTATTTCAAACTGCAGTCGTTTGTCTTTATGCCGGTTTTCGGATTGAATAATGGGATGGTTCCCATTATTGGCTATAACTATGGGGCTCGAAAACCGAATCGAATCATGGAAACGTTCAAGTTGTCCGTTATTTATGCCACATTGCTGATGGCTATCGGTT
>CALVCY010000100.1 GCA_944326175.1 uncultured Erysipelotrichaceae bacterium | reverse complement strand
TGGTGGACACTAAGGGACTCGAACCCCTGACCCCAACCACGTGAAGGATGTGCTCTCCCAACTGAGCTAAGTGTCCGCAGATATGATTTAACCACCAGATTCGTTAGAATTCAATATAAACGCTCCGATAATGGTAAAACCACGATCTTGATATAAAAATGGTGGACGCTAAGGGACTCGAACCCCTGACCCCTTCCACGTCAAGGAAGTGCTCTCCCAACTGAGCTAAGCGTCCAGCGGGATTAGTTTAGCAAATCCATCAACTCATTGCAAGCGTTTTTTACCGCATCCATTCTTGCAGTGCTGCGGCAACGCTTGTAGCGTGATGTTTGGCAAAGGATTTGACTGTGGTTTCCGCACTGTCCATGACGCAATGATTGGGAAATGATTCAAACATACAGATATCATTTTCACCATCCCCGCAAACGAATACAGATGCTTTGGTCAAACCATAAGCATCCATGATCACTTCGATACCATGGGCTTTATTGACATGGTTGCCAGTGATATCGACCATGTCGATATCACTGGTGGTGATGGTATAACCATCCTTAAAATGATCAGTCAGTATTTTCTTCAATCCATCCCGATCATTGGGTTCAACCAAGATCTTGATCTGGGTAATACGGTAGTCGAAGATATGGTTCAAATCAAAAATAGGGTGATCCTTTTGGATATGCATTCTGGATGGATTATGGATATAAGGAAAATGATGATGGTCTGAACCATAGAATTTTCCTTGACTCATGAATTGAAAAGTAAAATCGAATCGATCCTGATAGTTTGTTAATAAAGAGAGAATATTCGGATTCAACGGATATATCTTGGTTCGACCATCGATCAATCGGATCTGACCACCGTTGGATCCGATGAAATCCCCCTTTAATCCAATCTGATCAAACAAATCATCTGCCCCTTCGATCTCACGGGATGAGGCAATGGCAAAGCCATTGCCTTGGTTGCACCATGCATGCAATGCATGGATATTTGCTTCAAAACCATTGGGATCACTCGGATATAAAGTTCCATCCCAGTCACAGACCAAATACTTCATACAAACCATTAAATCATAAAGTGTCCACTTGTGGTTGATTCAAATATTCGTCATAATGATTTCAACCATCAGAAAAGGAATGATAGTTATGCAATACGGAATCTGGTCGAATTATTTTATTGATACACCCATCGAAACGGTCATCGACCGTTTCGTCTCCCATGGATACACGTATTCCGAATTTTCGGACGAACATGGTGTGATGGCGTTATCCAGTGGAATAGATCCTTGGCAAATGGGTCAAACTATCAGAGCTTATGGTCAAACCAAAGGCTTTTCTTTCCCTCAAGGTCATTTAAAACTGGATATCGATATCGTTGATTTAAACGATGAAGTGGTCTTGACCACATTGATCCCCTGGATCGATCTATTTGAATCCATTGGTATTAAAAAAGCTGTGTTACACCCGGGTGGACGATATGAAATGGATTCGCATTATTTGTTGAACAAACGAGTTTCCGTTTTGAAAAAACTGTGTGCGTATATCGAATCCAAGTACTATGGTTTGACCATCTGTATCGAAAATCTCTACCAAGATAGTGACCAAGGTCCTCTACCCATCATGGCTACAGCCGACGAAATGACAACCTTGATCCATGCCGTTGGCAGTAAACATCTGGGCGTATGTTTGGATACCGGTCATCTCAATATCGTCAAGGGCGATACATTCCATGATTTCATCATCGGGTGCGGTCCACATCTTCAAGCACTGCACATTGCGGATAATCTGGGATTTGATGATGATCACATGATGCCTTATGGCAAAGGAAATGTGAATTGGGATGAAGTATTAGACGCGTTGCATGCCATTGGTTATCATGATTTCTTCAATCTAGAAATCCCTGGTGAATCCCATGCACCGCTTGGAATATTGGAAAAGAAACTGGATTATCTCAAGATAATCTGTGATTATATGACACAAAGAATCGAGGACTAAAAAAGAGAAGCGTTGCTTCTCTTTTATTAATGATACGATCATTCATCCAAAGGTCTGCCGGTCATGTTGGTATACATTTGGTTGAACCAAACGCGCAATTGTTCCAAATCCGCCGGACTCATCCCATCAAAAAGGACGTGTTCAAATTTTTGAGCATAATCATCCCAACGCTCCATCTGTTCGATCCCTTTTTGCGTGATGGCGATCAAGTAAGATCGTTTGTCATGTTCATTGTCTTTTCGGTGGATCAGTTTTTCACGCAACAATGATTCGATCAATCGCGATGCCGTCGGTGGTTCGATTGAACAATTCTGTGCGATTTCCGTTTGACTTTTCCATCCGTTATGGCGCAAATAGCGCAATATCTTGGGCTGACCGCTGGTCAAACATGTTGGATTATTGGCGTCGAATAGTTGTTTACGTTGCGCTTGGGACAAACGAAACAGCATCGTGTGCAGCGGCATTTTCTGTTTTGGTTCCATACACGTATTTTACCACTAAACAAAAAGTAACGTTTTCATTCAAATAAAAAAATCCCATGGTCGAACCATGAGATTTATGTGGTGTACTTAATTTAAAGCTGCTTTGGCTTGATTGACGATCGCTTCGAAGCCTTTTGGATCATGGATCGCGATCTCAGAAAGCATCTTACGGTTGACACTGACATTGGCCAGTTTCAATCCATGCATCA
>CALVCY010000099.1 GCA_944326175.1 uncultured Erysipelotrichaceae bacterium | reverse complement strand
ATACTTCCCCCTGTCCTTGAATTTATATAAATCAGTACTTCCCTAATCTCTGTTTTAACCATGATTACCATTGGTTTTTTCAATGAATAAGACTTTTAATATGGTCAGTACCATTGTATATTAAGTTTAGAGAAAGGCGGTGCATTATGTTAACACGATACACCCCCGAATTGAAAGAAATGGTCATTGATCTGATCATCACGCAGCATCAATCCACTTCCAAAACCGCCAAAGAATTCGGGATTCCGTTAAAAACCGTCGAAAAATGGATCACCACATATAATAAAGACCACGGGATCTATGTCAAAACATATGACCCGGCCAAACGCATGGAGACCCAACAACTGGTCAAGACCATCATTACCTTACGCAAAGAAAATCAAAAACTGCGCAAGGAACTGATCAAGACCATTGACCGTTACAATATGGTCATCACCAAGCTTCCTTCAAGTAAGCACGGCCGCCATTACAAACCCTTGGTGATCCCACCGGATTTAATGGAAAGTGAGGCACCGGACCACTGATTTGTGGTCCGGTGCCTTGTTTCTACTTCCACTGGTCAAACCATAGTCAATGACTGTTTTGATCATCCACTCGATGACTATTCATACCGCAAAGCATCGATCGGATCCAATTTCGCTGCTTTATTGGCTGGATAATACCCAAAGAAAACACCGATACCCATACTGAATCCGACTGCGATCAATATGGACATCACATCCGCCTTGGCTGAAAAACCAACAAAGCTTGCTAAAATCGCACCCAACGCTACCCCAAGGATCACTCCAATGATCCCACCTAATAAACATAAGACGATCGCTTCCGTGATAAATTGCAAACGAATGGCGGAATTGGGAGCACCCAATGCTTTTCGGGTACCGATCTCTTGGGTACGTTCGGTAACGGATACCGTCATGATATTCATCACACCGATTCCACCGACCAATAAAGAAATCGCTGCGATCGCACTGATGCCTAAAGAAATGGTGGATAACATACTGGTCAATGATTCGACCATACTACTAACACTGCTCGCTTTCACTGTCCAGGTATCATTTCTTACATAATACGAAGCAAAAAATGATCCGGTGGTCGTCACAAATGCATTGATGTCCACACCATCTTTGACCTGTACGGTCAATGATTCATAACCATCGTTGGATTTGGTGATATCCCGTGCCGTTTCCAATGGGATATAGATCGTAGTTTGGATCGCATCATCATCTTGAGATCCAAACCACGATGCACTTTCATCATCATACGCATATACACCCGTGACATAAAACGTATACGGCATATTGGAAATCATCAATGTAATGCTTTGACCCACCGCATCTTGGATCGAACCACCGATGGCTTGTTCGACAAACTTTTCACTGACCACACACAGACGACGTGTCCCATCATCCTCATCCAACCAACGTCCACTTAATAAAGGCGTCTTTTGCTCGACACTGGCCAATACCGCAGCATTGCCTCCTTCGATCGCAGCAGTGATCGTGGTGGATGGATCCTTGTATTTTTCGATTGTTCCACTTCCGACATTGATGGATTTTTGCACTGCAGCCACTTTATCCGCAAATGCGTTTTGATATTCTTCCACCATATCCTCGCTGATCATATCCGCTTGATCGATGGTCGAATCCATAAACAAGCGCATGAAACCACTGCCACTGCTGTTTTCATCCTTTTGGGTCAACGATACCGTGATATTGGATACACCTAAACCACTCATGGAATCCGTCACCGCCCCGGTCATGCTGTTTCCCACGGTTTCAATAGCGATAACGGCTGCGATACCGATGATGATACCCAGCATCGTCAACAGACTGCGCATCTTGTTGGAACGTAAATTCCCAAGGGCCAGCAATAAATTCTCAAACAGTGCCATGTCTGCCGCTTCCTTTCCGTTGTGCGATGATCCGACCATCCATCAATGTCAATACTCGTGAACATTCTTCTGCCAAGTTTGGATTGTGAGTGATCAATACGATGGTTTTATGATATTTTTCATTCATTTCATGGAATAGATCCATCACCACGCGAGAGGTGGCTGAATCCAAAGCACCGGTGGGTTCATCCGCTAAGATGATGGCCGGATCATTGACCATCGCGCGTGCAATGGCGACTCGTTGTTTTTGTCCACCGGATAGTTCATTGGGCTGATGTTTCATCCGCTCTTCCATCCCGACGCGTTTTAGCCATTGTACCGCCCGATGGTTACGTTCACTAGCTGATACCCCGGCATAAAGCATGGGCAATTCCACGTTTTTCAATGCGCTTTGGCGTCCGATCAGATTGTACGTTTGAAAGACAAAACCGATCTTTCGGTTACGGATACGGGCCAGTTGATCATCACTGGCATTGTGGATATCGATCCCATCCAATGTATAGGTACCTGTGGTTGGTCGATCCAAGACACCGATGATATTCATCAATGTACTTTTCCCACTACCGGATTCACCAACAATGGCGACAAATTCACCTTCCCATACCTTTAGATCGATGCCATGCAATATCTCTAATTCATTGGGTTGACCGATGTAATAGCTTTTATGGATATCCTGCATATCGATCAATAATCGATTTCCGTGATCATCTTTGATTGCATTGGTGGTTGGATCATCCCGATCCAATGGTTCTTCCATCAACCATTCCAACATGGTTACATGCCTCCAGGGCCACCGGCAGGCACACTACTGGATCCACTAAAGTCACCGCTTGGCATCGATCCTGAGAAATCACCATTTGGCATGGATCCGCCAAAATCACTCATATCGGGCATACTGCCACTACCCGGCATCATGCCATCCATATCGATTTCATTTTCCCCGTTGGTTTCAACCGATTCGATTCCTTCGCTTAGATCTGAACTGGAACGGATCACATCACCTTCTTTAAGGTCATCTCCACTGATCTCGGTATAGTAATCATTGGATGCACCAGTGGTCACTTCGACTTGTTCGAATGTCATATTGACACCTTCACCACCGGTTTGACGATACACGTATTGACTGCCATCACTGTTTTCACCCACGGCATCCAATGGGACGACAAATACATTATCGGTGTTTTCCAAGATGATGGATACCTGTGCTTGAATACCGATCAAAAGTCCACTGTTGGTTCCATCCACTTTCACTTTGGCACCGAACGTACCTTGAGAATTGGCGACTGGATCGACTTGGACCAATGTGCCTTCGATCACTTCATCCCCCGTCGCATCGGATGCAATGGTGCAATCCATCCCTGTTTTTACTGTGGTCACATCATCCGCCGATAAGGTGATCTCCACCATCAACCCTTCGGTATTTTGAATGGTCGCCACCGTATCCGCACAAACCGATCCGACCGTTGCATTGAGTGCGGTGATCGTACCACTCATCGTTGCAGTCAATGTACAATCCGATAACGTATCCCGTAATGTTTCCAGATTGGATGGCGTGCGTTTGGCTTGTTCCAAACGTGTCGTTGCATCCTCGACATTTTGCCATGCCATGGTGACGGTCGTACCGTTGGCTTCACTGTCATAGGAATCCTGTGCACTTTCCAAGGTGGTCTTAGCCATTTCCAGTGTACTTTCCGCACTGGTCACTTCATTGTTGCGTTGATTCAATATCGTCTGTTTTTCACTCAAGGTGTTTTGGGCATCACTATACGCTTGCACGAATTGCTCATAGGTCATCCCACTGCCATTGACGGCATTGCTTTCGGCCGTGGACAAGTTCATGGCTGCTGTTTTGGCGTTTTCAACCAATGTATTGCTTGAAGGCACACTTAAAGATGGCAAGGTCTCGTTTTGATAGGTCAATGAAGCAATCTGAACATTGATGGATACCGGATCTTGGGCGGACGTATTGCTGATCACCCGTTGATTGTGTTGGGAAATTTTATTGTTTTCGCTTTCCAATGAAGCAAAATCATTCCCAGTACCATAATTGTTCCACGCAGTGTTCAATTCATTGACAGCTTGTTTCAAGCTTTCCCATAAGGATCGTTGTTGGCTGTCGATTTGATCCGTATCGGTTTGTCCATCATCCGTGCTCTCACTTGGTGCATAACTGGTATACGCCATATAGGCAGTCGTATAGGTTTCATACGCTTTATTGAGCGAGTCCACCGCGCTGATCAATTGATCACACGCACTATTATAGGAGGATAGAACACTGCTTAGCGATTGGGTATTGTTATAATAACCCGCTAGTTCATTGACTTTGCTACTGGCCTCATTGACGGCATTTTGGGCATAGTCGCGCGCCGACTTGGCGTTGGATAGAACGGTTTCTGCATCTTCCACATCTTCTTTGGCTTGATCGATGGCTTCTTGTAAATCAACCAAACGGGAGTCATGATTGCTAACCGCATTGTTGTAGCTTTCCCATGCCCGATCATACGTCGTTTGGGCACTGGCCACATCATCGGAGTAACTCTGTTCAGCTTGCTGGATCTGTTTTTGTAAATCCGTGGTATCCAGCGTGGCGATCACATCGCCCGCATTGACCACATCCCCGACCTCCACTTCGACTGTGGCGATCTTATAGGT
>CALVCY010000098.1 GCA_944326175.1 uncultured Erysipelotrichaceae bacterium | reverse complement strand
TGCAGACCATCGCACAACGATATCCCAAACACATCCAATTAACGAAAGGGTAGGTGCAAACTATGAAATTTGTATTAGATATCCAGTTCTTCGCTTCCAAAAAAGGTGTTGGTTCCACCAAGAACGGTCGTGATTCCCACAGTAAACGTTTAGGTGCCAAAAAGGCTGATGGTCAATTCACCAAGGCCGGTTCCATCATCTATCGTCAGCGCGGAACCAAGATCCACCCGGGATTAAATGTCCGTCGGGGTGGGGATGATACATTGTTTGCCACAGCTGAAGGCATCGTGCGTTACGAACGTCTTGGCCGTGACAAGAAAAAAGTCTCCGTTTATCCGCAGGCTTAATGGTCAAACCATAAAAAAGTGGACGTCTTTGTTGGACAAGTCTTTGCCAAGAAGACGTTTTCTTTTATGATGGTTGTAACCATACCGTGAAGGAGGATTATTTATGCGTATCGGTACCATCGGCAGCGGTTCCATCGTGGATCTGTTCATTGAAAGTGCTAAACAAGTTGATCCAGATTTGATCAACATGGTGTATTCCAGGAATCTAGACAAAGCCAAAACATTTGCCAAAAAACATGGCATCGACCACTATACAGATGATCTGACCACCTTATTCTCATCCGATCAGATCGATACCATCTACATCGCCTCACCCAACAGTCTGCATTATCCACAGGCATTGGATGCATTGAATCATGGCAAGCATGTGATCTTGGAAAAACCGGTAAGCGCCAAAGTTGAACAGTATCAACATTTGATGGATGTTGCCACAACCAACCATGTATTGATCATGGAAGCCATCACATCCATGCATTCCCAGAACCTGAAATGGCTCAAATCCAAAATGGATCTTTTAGGCAATATCCGCATCATCCATGCCAATTTTTCCCAATACAGCAGTAAATATGATGCCTATTTGAATGGTGAGATCCCCAATGTGTTCAATCCACAAATGGAAGGTGGGGCATTGGTGGATATCAATATCTACAATCTGTATTTAATGATCGAATTATTCGGAAAACCCAAATCATTCGATTATCTGGCCAATTTAGGACATAACGGTATCGATACCAGTGGGATGATCATCATGGACTATGGTTCGTTCAAGGCATCCCTGATCGGTGCCAAAGACTGTGCCGCTCCCTATGGTTTTACCATTGAAGGGGAGAAAGCCACTGCCATCATCGATGGTGGATCCAGTGGCCGCATGCATCATATTTCTATTACATCCAAAAATTCCCTGATCGATGAAAACTATCAGGATGAATATCACATGCGTTATGAGATCGAAGATTTCAAATCTGCCATCGATTCTCATGATTCGACCACGGTCGATCAATGGAACCAACGTTCTTTACTGGTTTTATCCTATCTGGAAAAAGCCCGGAAATCCGCTGGTGTGGTCTATCCATGTGATGCACACGAATAGAGGTACTCATGTTTATTGATCAAGTTCGTATCAAAGTCAAAAGTGGAGACGGCGGTCGCGGTATCGTCGCTTTTCGCCGTGAAAAATATGTCCCCCTGGGCGGTCCAAGCGGTGGGGATGGCGGAAATGGCGGTGACATCATTCTGCAGGTGGATACCAATAAAACCACCTTGCTGGATTTACGCTATCAGAAGCAATTCTCAGCCGGCAATGGTGAACCGGGCAAAAGCAAAAAAATGCATGGTGCCAATGGGGAAGATGTATTGATCAAGGTGCCCGCTGGTACATTGGTTTATGATGATGAAAATGGCACGTTGTTGGCTGATTTGATTACCAAAGATCAAAAAGTGATCGTGGCCAAAGGTGGAAAAGGTGGTCGTGGCAACTGGCATTTTGCCACCGGTCGCAACAATGCTCCCGATTATGCTGAAGTCGGTCAGATGGGGGTCAAACTGACACTACGGTTAGAATTGAAATTATTAGCGGATGCCGGTTTGGTCGGTTTCCCCAGTGTGGGCAAATCGACATTGCTCAGTGTCGTTTCCGCAGCACGACCTGAAATTGCCGATTATCCGTTTACCACGCTAAATCCCCATTTGGGCCTGGTGGATGTCCATGATGGTTTTTCCTTTGTCTTGGCGGATCTACCCGGTTTGATCGAAGGGGCCAGCGAAGGCAAGGGATTGGGCGATGAGTTTTTACGTCACATCGAACGTTGCAAGGTATTGATCCATGTGATCGATATGAGTGGTGAAAGCGGCAGGGACCCGTTGGATGATTACAGCATCATCAATCGGGAACTGGAACAATATCGTGCCGATCTGCTCAAACGTCCCATGATCGTGGTCGCCAATAAAATGGAAGGCGCCGATGCGCAAACCAACTTGGATCGCTTCAAAAAAGCCCATCCGGATATCGAAGTGTTCGAGACGATCGCCCCACTTCAGGAAGGGTTACAACCTCTTTTGTATCGTATCGAAAACTTGATCAAGTCCACACCGGATTTCTTTGCTGAAGAAAGTGGCGATCATGTCAATGATGCGTTTGTGGCGTATACCTATACACCGAAACCAAAAGAATTCACGGTTGAAAAATTTGGCGATCATACCTGGAAAATCACCAGCGAGAAAGCCAGCCATATGCTCAAGACATTTGATTTTGATCTGCCGGAACATATCTTCCGTTTTGGTCAGTATTTGAAGAAGTTAGGCATCGAAGATGCATTGCGAAAGGCCGGTGCACAAGAAGGGGATACCGTATTGCTGGATGACTTCCAGTTCGTATTCTCCGATGAATTAGCTTATTAGTCTTATCCTTCAATTATCAAAGAACCTGTATCTGTTTGATGCAGGTTCTTTTTTAATGGTTGAAACTTTTTTTATTTTTTTGGCATATCCACAAGGTAATGACTCATAAGGAAGCGAAGGAGGTTTATCAAGTTATGCGCAATATACAGGTAGATCCTGCAGTGTTGGAAGCCGTCGCTGCCAAGATCGAAAACGCCACTAACGACTATGTGAAACAGTTTTCTCAGTTGTTCAATGAAGTCGATGTGATGGCCAATGGCTGGAGTGGAAAGGATAATCTGGCTTTCTCCAATCAGATCCATGGGTTCGAACCTGATTTTCGAACCATTTCCACCTTATGCATGCAATATGCAGATTTTCTTAAGACATCCGCCCGTTCATACCGTGAAACGCAAAGTGAATTGGCAAGCAGTGCCGCACGGTTGGGCCATTAAAGAAAGGAATCCATTATGAGTGAAGTTATCAAAATTTCTCTGGCCCAGGTCTCTTCGACCGCTGCGGCCATTCGTTCATTGAACCAGTTGATGTATGAATCACTGACCACAATGAAGACCAACATGAATTCATTGAACGGCTCCTGGATCTCCGATGCCGGAGAAACCATTCGATCCCGCTTCAATGCGTTTGCCACTCGATTTGATCAGCAGAAGGAAATCATCGATTCCTATGCAAAGTTTCTGGATCTGACCGTAGCCAGCTATGATTCCCTGGAAACCAGCATCAATGCGAATGCGAGCAGTTTTACGGTATAGTTTCAAACTATGGCTATGTGGTGTGATCTTGTTGGGATGTGTATGTTGCACATCCCAATCGATCGACACCATGAGCCTTGGCGAGTGGATGGATACGGTCATTTCCAATATGCAGATTGAACCATCCACTACGACTAAGCCGTATTTTATCAACGTGGATGAATCCAGCCCATACTTTCGTTCGACGCAAACGGCTGTAGAATGGGGGATATTGCCGACCAGTGCACCCTATGATCCACAAAAAGAATTGACACGTGAATGGACCGCATATACGTTGGTCAATCTTGCCGGTCTTGAACCGGTAAACGCGGATTTCAATGATGCCGATCAAGCGCAATTTGCTGATTATATTCAAGCGGCAGTCAATTTTGGATTGTTCACGTTGGATAAACGGAATTGTTTTGATCCCAATGAAGCGATCGATCGGTCGCAAGCACTGGCATTATTGGATAAGACCATTGCCTATTATGACCATCAGGATCGAACAGAGCAAAGTGATTTGGAATTTGTAGATGATATTGCGATTCAAACGGTCACGCCCATCGCGGTGGAAGAAAATGAGTCAACCACGTCGTTAACGATACCTGCCACACAGGAAGTGGCAGTGGATGATATCGTGACATATACCGATGATTCGGGTTTGACACAAAGTGGACAGGTCGAATCGGTAACAAATGGCGTCAATGAATCGATCAGCCAACAATATCCATCTGAAACGATCATGGAAGAATATCAGACGGTAACGATCGGACCAATCGACTATTTTGAAGTGGTCGAGGAAGGCAGTATCGTTTATGACGAAGAGGTGTCTTTGGAAGATGCGATCATCGAGTTTGAATCGTTTGATCAGGATGATCTATCATTGGTACCATTGGACAATGATGCACAATATGTGGTTGAACCACTGGCAATGACCCATCAAAAGACATTTGATGGGTTTGTCTGCAATTATTCCATTTCCGGTTCATCCATTACGGTGAATTTGACCAAAAACATCAATGACAATCTATCGATTCGCGGATCGTTCAAATTGTATAACATCAAACCCGTGGTCATCTGGGATACCCATGGTTTCACCATTGAACATGCTAAATTCGAATTACGAGCCAGTTCATTGCAAACGTTATCCGTGCGTATCGGTAAGTATGAACGATTGTTTGCGGATCTAAATGGTATCACCAAAGATAACATCATCCAAAAACTGTTCAATAATTACCAAACCAAGAAAGTCCTTGGTGAAACCATGATCCCCATTGCGACCATTCATCTACCGATCCCACAAATCCCGACTGCTACGATAAAAATGCAAATCCAACTGCGATTGAGTGCCGATGGCCGTTTGGAATTGAAACTGGATCATGATCATGATGTTGGATTCGAATATAAAAACGGACTGTTTCGAATCATTTCTGATCATGATCATGATGTGGATGCCGTATTGAAAGGCACTGCCTATGCATTGGCCGGTGTCAAAACAGGATTGACACTGATGAACATGGATCTGATGGATGTCGGTTTGGATGGTGGGGTTAAAGCCACGGCCAGTGTCACGGCTCATCTTTATGATGACAATAACAATCACACCGTAACGACCATTGCTGCTAGTGGAGATATGGCCGATGAGATCAGCAGTGAAGTGGATGATGTATTGACCTGTACCGATTTATCGGCACATTGGGTGCTCAATGTGGTGGTCAATTCCAGTGACACCGTTTTATCCCGATTTGGTTTGAACCATAGATGGGAGATCTTCAATGCTTCGAATGCACCCTTGTTTCCTGGATTGACGGTGCATTTGGAAAATGGAACGATGGTTGAATCCTGTACGCGTGGATCTCGAACCATACATAAAACCGAACCCAATAAGATCAAAGATTATGAAAAGATCACATTGAACAAATACAGTTATGTTTTGGATAAAGGAAATACACACCAATTGGAATTGATCGGAATCCCCAATGATATCACCATGGCAGATCTGGTCTACACCAGTAACAATCCAACTGTTGCCACCGTGGATTCACATGGTTTGATCAATGGTATTCAGGAAGGAGCCGCAGTGATCACCATATCCAGTAAGGATGGCAAATACAGTACAGCCATCAATATCATCGTTCGACTCAGTCTATGATCATCGTATATTACGCCAATGCCACCCATATCCTTCCAACGATCGATGCGACCCATCCCGACGAATTTCTTGATCTAGTTGATGTTACCTTACATTTTCACTATGATCCGATCACGGATATGATCAATTTGCATTCCGATATCCCTTTGACGCCTTACAGCACTCAACCGTTAACTGATCAGCATGCGTCGATCTATTTGATCGACGAAAAACGCATCACGATCCATTGTGTGGATGATGACCACTATGCGTTGAATGGAAATAGTTACGTGATCGATCAAGTGATGATCTCCATTGGAAGTGATATCGATAATGATATCGTCATTGATTTACCATGGATCGCACCGAAGCATGGTTATATCCATTTATCCGATCATACCGTCCATGGTGCGTTTATCAGTGTCAATCATCAATATGATGATCTTACTTTTCAAGATTATGATGTTGTGGATATCGATGGTTTGACCATGATTTTTTATGATCATAGCCTTTCGATCATGAATTCTGATCGGATCACGGTTCACTTATCGGATCAACCCTCCACGTTATTGGCCAATCAAGTGTATCCTTTGATCCACACCCATAGCATCCATCAACATACCCGTCATTATATTCCCGTTACCCTCAAACAAACGATCCCTAATGTTTTTTTGGAGCAACCATCATTTCATGTGCCGATATGGGTGACCATGGGGCCGATGCTGATCATGGGGATCGCTTCTTTTGCTTCTGCGGCACTGATGGCCTACCAACGCTATTGGCAAGGATATGCTTTATCGGATTCATTACCGTCGATGGTCCTACCAATGGTGTTGATCTTATCCACCTTGATTTTTCAACCGTTGAACCGATTGTTTGAAAAAAGACGGGCAAAAGCGGCGGCGAAAAAACGATTTGATGATTTTGAGTTGCAATGGAGTGCCATGCGTCAAAAAGGGGAAGCCGCTTATGCCCGATTCAAATCCAATCTGGATGCGTTTTATCCAACCAGTGCTACCTTGATCGAACAGTTTGATACGACCATGGTCCATGCGTATACCAAAGACTGTAATGAACTGACTATCCGTCTTGGAAGTGGCCAAGTAGATACAGGATTCGTGATCGATGGTGTCGATCAATACATGACCCAACCTTTGCTTTATCAGCGTTTGTGTGAATACCAGCAAGCGTTATGTTATGCCCAAAGTGGAAAAGTCATGGATCTTACGGTTGAAGATACGATCAAACTCATCGATGGTTCCAACCACCTGTATCGTTTGTTCGTGATCCAACTGATCACCAATTATGCCTATGATCAAATCAAGATTGCTTACCTGATCCATCCATCTTTTCTCAAAGATCATATGGAATTATTCAGCAATCCATATACATTTGATCAAGCGCAATGGCTGGTCTTTTTTGATAAAGCGAGTTTCTATCAATATGCGCAGCATTGCGAATATCGATTGATCGTTTTTTCTCAGATATATTTAGATCAGTCCATGGATGCGATCGTTATTTATCTAAATCAAGGGGATCTTCCCGCCGATGTGGCTCTGGTATTGGATGATGATCGATTGAAAGTCTATGGTCCGACCACAAATGAAAACTATATGGTCGAACCATTATCCTCCACCATTCCATTATCCACACTGATCGATCATTGGTTTCCCACACTCCCACCGTTAATACAAGAAATGGATATTCTATCTGCGAATCAATGGTTACCCATATCCATTGAGCATTATCGCCAAATTTGCCAAGCGAATGATTCATCCATTGCATTAAAAGCTGGCTTTGCCATGGATGAACACGGATTGTTCATGCTCGATTTATCCGAAAGCGGGGATGGTCCGCATGGGTTATTGGCCGGGACCACCGGCAGTGGAAAAAGTGAATGTGCACTGGCTTTGATGGTTTCATTGGCTTTACGTTACAGTCCACAAAAGGTCAATTTTCTGGTGGTCGACTTTAAAGGCAGTGCCTTGGCCAGTCAATTGAGTGCATTGCCGCATTATGTGGGGACATTGGATAATCTTTCGATCAATGATGTCACGCGTTTTTTGGCAGCATTGACCTATGAGACCCGCAAACGCCAAAAGATGCTATTGGATGCGACCCAAAAAATCGGTAGTGCCATCAATGGGATCGATCAATATCGGAATTTATGTATCCATGATCCATCATTACCATCTATGGCACATTTGGTGGTATTGATCGATGAATTTGCGGAATTAAAGGCGCAGGTACCCGAATTCATCGATGCGATCATTTCGCTGGCGCGCATCGGCCGTTCATTAGGGATCCATCTGATCCTTTCCACACAAAAACCCAATGGTGTGATCAATGATCAGATATTGGCCAATACGCGTTTTCGAATTTGTCTGAAAGTGAATGAAAGGGCGGATTCGATGGAAATGCTCAACTCACCAATGGCTGCGGAGTTAAAACTACCCGGAGAATTTTATTGTGTCAAAGATCAAGGGATCATCCATGGTCAAAGTTTTTATCTACACGGTTGTTACGATCCAGACCATATCAATATCGAAGGTTCGATCATGGATCTGACGCGGTTGACCACGCGACAGATTCACTTGATCAAAAACCAAAATACTTATATGGATACCATCATTCCCATCATCAAAAAGGCGTATGCACCATTGCAATGGTTGTTGAAACCACCTGTTTCGGTACGGGATTTCATCATCGATGATGATCAAGATCAAACCATACGATTTGGAGAATATGATGATCTGTCCACAATGAGCGTTTGTACTTATGGTTTGACCATGGCATTTTCTCGCTTAATGTTTGTTGGTGGTACACGGTTTTGTACCAATTTGATCTATGGCGTTTTTGAACAATTGGATCATGCCCGTCAGTTTGACGATGCATTGGTGGTGGTGATATCGGATAATGTTGCCATCGATGGATGTGAATGTATCCATAGTATGGATATCAATCGAATCGAAATGGTATTGACCACATTGGTCAAGGTAAAGATGGAAAGTGTGATATTGGTCATTGATGGTGTGGATGATCTGGTCCGTTCAAATCCCAATATGAATGAGTTATTGATATTATTGGATAATCAAAAAAGCATACGGATGATATTGACCATGCATCATGGCAATGGCGCAATATTGCGCAATTTTACAACGTTTGATGCAACCTTAGTGGATGCACAATGTGATATCACTATCAAAAGCTTGTTCTTTTCTTCATTGAAGCATGTCAGTGATACCAAACCGGGTTTTGGTTATGCCAGTGGACTGGATGCCCCGATTGCGCTCTATCACTTTGATAAGTTAGACAGGATCCATGATAGTAATCGACGCATCGCAGATCCATTCATTCCATTTGAGATGGAAAAAACGTGTTTTGCGAAAGCATATTACACCAATGTTGCTTATGAATTGAAACCAGGTATGGTATTTACCGCGAGCAGTCGGATGCGTCTTGATCGTTTACGTCGATCCATCCAACAATTGGATAGTGGATTGATGATCACGGATCATTATGATCCATCGATGATCGCATTTATGCCGTTACAGGCGTTCAATGATTCAGAAACACATTACCTTTATGAATCGACCCCGGTCATTTTTGCCGGAGGTGGCATCCATCAGCAATTCATTTTCCCATTGGGTCAATTTGATGAAAATGATACGGATGACGCCATATACATCCATGGTTCGACCATGGTCAAACTTCGATTGGGAGTAAGTCATGACGATCTTCATCCATCTGTTGCATAATGATCATCTTTATAAACTGGATATCGATCCGTTTCAGACACTGGCTATATCCATCAACACGGCATTTGAAGCGTTGTATCCCAAAGAATCCATGGTGCTTTCACCCCATAGCATTCTGTTGGATGCCTTAACACACCAGCGCTTGAACATCTATCAAACCCCCATGGCGATGCAATTGCCGCAATATCGTCGATTACTTCTGTTTTGAGTGAACCGGCGGGAACAGATGGAGCTTGTCGATATTGGTCAATCCCTTGGGCAAGTTGATTCGAGATGAAGGGAAGGTGGCTTCGATGGTTGAAACCAATTGTTTGATCGCTTCGCGTTTGGTGGTTTTATCCACCGGACAGCCTGAAGGAACCACCGGGATATTGGCTTGCTGCAATGCCAGGGAAACTTCACTTTCCCTGGCATAGATCAATGGTCGAATGAACATGATCTGCTGATCAGTTAAAAACATCTTGGGATCAAATGTGGCAATGCGACCGCCATAGATCCAATTGAGAAAAACAGTTTCGATGGCGTCATCCATATGATGCGCAAACGCGACTTTGGTCGCACCCCGTTTTTTGGATTCTAAAACCATCGCTCCTTTTTTGAATTTGGAGCATAAAGAACAGGAAATGGTATCGGCATTTGTTTTATGGAGCAATAACATGTCATAGATCTGAGTTTGGATATCAAAATAAGGGATACCCAGGTTATCAAACCAATCTTGAATTGGTTGGGTATTGGTCGGCTTGAAATGCAGATCCAAATGAATGCCGATCAGATCGAAAGATTTCAAATGGCCTTTAGTACACCATTTGTGATACAGATATAAACCATAGGCCAGTACCATGCTGTCTTTTCCACCGGAAATACCGATGGCGATCGTATCCCCATCATCGATCAATCGATAATCCTGATCCGCTTTGCGGATCGCTCCCAATATTTTCTTTACACTCATAATAACGGTACTATCTTATCATCATGCTATAATACTTGGGCTATGGATAAGGTGTATTTGATCAATAAACCCTATGGTTATACCAGTTTTGATGTGGTGGCGAAGATGCGTAAACTTTGTGGTGAAAAACGGATCGGCCATACCGGTACGTTGGATGTCAACGCGACCGGATTGTTGATCGTGTTATGTGGTAAAACCACCAAATACCTGCCTTATTGTGAACACAACCATAAATTTTATGAAGCGACGATCGCTCTTGGGAGTGATACATTAAGCAAGGATATCTGGGGAGAAGTGGTCAATACCAGTAAAATCGTTGGTTATACCATCGACCAATTGAACCAAGCCGTTCATCAATGTATCGGTGTTCAAGACCAATATCCACCCATGGTGTCATCTCGAAAAGTCAATGGTCGCAAACTGATGGACTATGCCAAAAATCATGAAACGGTCGATCTAAAACCCAAACGGATCGAAGTTTACGATGCGGTATTGATCAATGAAGATCCCATCACGGTCCGTTTTGAAGTCAGTGGTGGGACGTATGTGCGCAATCTTTGTGAAGATATCGCACATCGCTTGAATAACTGCGGTGCCATGGCATCGTTGGTGCGAACACAGATCGGTGATCTGGTATTGGAAAATGCACAGTCTTTGGATCATTTTAATAGTGATCGTTCGATCGATATCGCTGATGTTTTAGATCCAACCATACCTGTTGTAAATGTGGATGATCCAACTGCGGTTTACCATGGTAAAACCATTGCATTGGATCATGATGCATCGATGGTCTTTATTGCTCATCATGGTTCGATCATTGCGGTATACCAACGCAAAGATGATGGTTTGTATCATTGCAAAAGGGGGTTATGGTAATGCATCAGATCATCCATTTTGATCATACCACTGCAAAATTGGTCAAACCCCGTTGCGCCTGTATCGGTTATTTTGATGGTTTGCACCGGGGTCATCAAGAATTGATCGCTAAAACCATCGAAAAAGCCAAAACGGATCATTTGATCCCGACATTGATCACTTTTGATCCAGATCCATGGATCACGATGGGCAAATGTGACTTGGTCTACCATATCACTCCGTTGAAACAACGCTGCGAACTGGCATTTTCCATGGGGATCGAAGATGTATTGATCCTTGATTTTAGCAAAGATGTGATGCAGCTATCCATCGATGCGTTTGAAACGTTATTGCGCTCCAATGGTATCACCACCTTGATCGTTGGCTATGACTTCACCTATGGTCAATTTGGCAAAGGCAATGCTTTCACCTTGATCGAAAATGGTCGTTTCGATATCACGGTGGTTCCACCATATACCGATGGGGACATCAAAATCTCTTCGACCCGGATCGAAACAGCATTGAAAAAAGGTGACATCAAAACGGCCAATGCGCTCTTGGGATATCCGTTTTTTATCGAAGGTGAAGTGGTACATGGTCGTCATGTCGGTCATCAACTTGGTTTTCCCACTGCAAACATCAAACCGTCGATCGATCAATTGATCCCTTTAAACGGGGTATATGCCACATGGTTTATCGTAAACGATCACACCTATCCCTCGATGACTAACATCGGACATAATCCCACATGCAATTATGTCAATGGATTGAGCGTTGAAGTCAATGTGTTTGACTTCGATCAAGATATCTATGGTTCGACCATCACAATCCAATTCGTCGCCCGTATACGGAATGAACATAAATTTGACAGTAAGGATGCATTGATGCATCAATTGCATCAGGATCAACAGCATATCAAAGAGGTGTTGTATGCCCATCGATAATCCATTGCTGCAAACTCATCTACAACAGATTTTCAAAGATGAATATCCCGCATATATCGCCAGTTTAAATCAACCTTTGCACAAATCGATGTTGATCAACACGCAATATCAAACGCCAATGATCCCATTTGCTGTCCACGTCAATCCGTTTGCAAGCAATCATTATGGTTTTGATCCAACGATCCATTTATCCGACTATGGAGCGTATTACGGTGGAGCATGGTATGGCCAGGAAGCATCTGCTGCCAGTGCTGTGAGCGTATTGGATCCACAACCAGGGGAATCCATATTGGATTGTTGTGCCGCACCGGGTGGAAAAAGTTTGCAGATCGCTTTGCGCATCAAGGAAAATGGTGTATTGGTCAGTAATGAATATGATCCAAAAAGAGCATTGATATTACGGGATAACATCGATGCTTTTGGTCTGACCAATACCATCGTCACGCAAGGGGATGTCCATCGATTGACACGATCTTTTGATCAATGTTTCGATAAAGTACTAGTGGATGCACCATGTAGTGGGGAAGGGATGTTTAAAAAAGAATCCGTGGCATTTCAACAATGGTCCCCTGCATTGGTCCAACAATGTGCTTTCCGACAGTGCGAAATATTGGATGATGCCGCTAAAATGGTCAAACCCAACGGGATATTGGTCTATTCCACCTGTACATTTGCCATTGAGGAAAATGAGGCGACCATAGCATCTTTTTTAAAGTCCCACCCTGATTTTTCACTTGAACCGATCCAAGTTAAATGGGGAAGAGCGGGCTTGGATGTGGATGAAACCATCAACTTAACCCAAACCCGACGCATTTTTCCCATGGATGGCGGAGAAGGGCATTTCATTGCGAAATTAAGACGGATCGATGGTACGATGCGATCGATTCCATTGGTCAAACCCAAACCATTGGATCGCTCATCCATTAAAGGCATCCATTCCTGGTATGACGGTCCTTTCGATCATCTTTTCATCGATGATGATCAACTGATCTATACCCAGTCAATGTATATCGATACATCAAAGCTGCATGTATTGCGCAAATATCTGCCTTTTGCACAAATCCTTAAAAACCGGATCGAACCATTATATCCGTTATCGCATTGTCCATTGCTGCATCCATATCTCAAACGACAAGAAGTCAATTGTCAAATGTTGAATGATTATTTACATGGTCAAACCATTGCATCCATGAGTGAAGGATGGACTGTCGTGACCTATCATGGATATGGGATCGGATGGATCAAAACCAGTGGCGGTGTGGGTAAAAACCATTTTCCAAAACACCGACGCATCCACCATAGTGTGGTATAATCGAACCATTCCAAGGAGGAACACACATGGCACAAGAATTTATCTGCATGGATCAACCAAATGAACGCGGCATGATTGCTTTGAACTCGACCGTTTTTGAAACCATTGCCTCATACAGTTGTGAAGATATCAAAGGGGTAGCACTGGTACCTGATAAAAAATTCTTTAAATCCGTTTCCTGCAAAGTGATCAAAAATCAACTCGTCTTGCAGTTATATGTCAATATGAAACAAGGTTACAATCTGGATGCTCAATGTGAACAATTGCAGGCTACCATCAAGAAAAACATCGAAACGATGACCGGATTGAAACAATGTGTGATCAATGTTGCGGTGACCGGATTTGATGCTTGATCTTAAAATCATGGTTCGACCATGATTTTTTTATGGTTTGACCAACCATTCCTTGACAATGGTTGAACCAATTTATAAATTAGAACCATTCTCGTTTTTTTTATTAGTCAAAGGGGATATTTCATGTATTTTGCACTTGGATTATTTTTGATCACTTATGTGTTGCTGTTGATCTTCAGCAAATATCGTGCCTATATCGCATTTGCATCCGCCATTCTCTTCGTTGTGTTGGGGATATTGCCTGTTGGTGATGTCTTTGGTTCGATCGATTGGAACGTATTGATGATGATCGGTGGGACCATGGCTACCGTGGATCTGTTTATCGAAAGCGGCATGCCCGCTTTGATGGCCGACATGTTGATGGAAAGAGTACCCAATGTCAAATGGACCATCGTTGCACTTGCATTGTTTGCGGGTATCGTATCGGCGTTTATCGATAATGTCGCCACTGTATTGATGATCGCACCCGTCGCATTGGCATTGAGCAAAAAGCTTAATATTTCCGCCATTCCCATCATCATCGCGATTTCTGTTTCCAGTAACCTGCAGGGTGCTGCCACACTAGTCGGTGATACTACCTCCATTTTATTGGGTGGTCATGCCAATATGAACTTCATGGATTTTTTCTTCTATGAAGGCAAACCCGGTCTATTCTGGATCGTCCAATGTGGTGCCATCTTCTCAGCGATTGTCTTATTGATCCAATTCCGAAAGTATACCGATCCAGTCATGACAGGCCAACGGACGACCGTGCGGGATTATCTACCTTCCGTATTGTTGGCAGGCACCGTTTTACTATTGATCGTGGTTTCGTTTATTCCCAATAAACCATCCATTACTAATGGAGTGATCTGCATTACTTTGGCATTGATCGGCTATATTCGAAAGATGGTCCAAACTAAAAATATCACAGCACCCTTTACCCAGATGGTCAAAGCCATCGATGTGCAGACATTGCTGTTATTGGCATCTTTATTCGTGATTATCGCTGGGATCAGTGAAGCCGGTGTGATCGATGCCATCGCTTCACTGTTCGTTACCATCGGCAATGACAATCTGTTTTTGATTTATACCATTATCGTATGGGCGAGTGTTTTCTTCTCCGCATTTATCGACAATATCCCTTATGTGGCCACCATGTTGCCGGTGGTCGGTAACATTGCCGCTTTGATGGGCGTTTCACCGACCGTGCTCTATTTCGGATTACTGATCGGTGCCACTTTAGGTGGCAACTTCACACCGATCGGTGCTTCCGCCAATATCACCGGTATCGGTATCTTGCGTAAAAATGGATATGAAGTCAAAAATAGCGATTTCATGAAGATCGGTGTGCCATTTTCATTGATCGCGGTATTGAGCGGATATATCCTCACATGGGTGTTGTTTGCCTGATCTTTTGTAGATTTTCAAATAGGATCGAAAAAGGAGCGAGATCAAGTTGATCCGATCCTTTTTTATTTTAGAAAACTTCGAGCGTCGAAATGACATTAAAAAAACGATCGTCTGAACATTCATTCAGACGATCGTTAGCAGATATCTTATTCGAACAATGAATGGCGGATGATGTTTTGTGTGCGATCCGGTCCAATGGAAACCATGGATACTTTGGTATGGGTATACGATTCAATGAATTCGATGTATTTACGGGCATTTTCTGGAAGTTTATCGTAATCACGGATAGCGCTGATATCACATTTCCATCCATCAACGACCTGGTAGACCGGTTTAGCGGTCGCATAGGTTTTTGCACTGGCCGGGATATAATCCTGGATCTTGCCATCGATCTCATAACCGATACACACCGGGATTTGGTCCAAATGAGATAAACAATCCAGTTTCGTTAAAACCAGATCCGTTAGACCATTGATCAATGCTGCTTGTTTGACCACCACTAAGTCCAGCCAGCCGGTACGACGGGGACGACCGGTGGTGGCACCATATTCAGCACCGATTGTTCGTATACTTTCGCCGACTTCATCCAATAATTCAGTGACAAAAGGACCTTCACCCACCCGTGTGGAATACGCTTTGACCACTCCGATGACTGAATCGATATTCCGTGGTGCGACACCAGCCCCTTCACATACACCGGCAGAAGTCGGTGAAGAAGAGGTCACATATGGATACGTTCCGTAATTGATATCCAACATATTGGCTTGTGCGCCTTCAAATAGGATGTTTTGATGATCATCGATCGCATCACGGACCATGGCCACACCATCGACGATATAAGGTAACAAACGATCCCTTACGGGTTTGATCATTTCCAATAAAGCATCCAATTCATACGGTGGTTCATCATACAGTTTGATCAATTGGGCATTTTTGATCTTCAATGTAGTCGCTAATTTATCTGCAAAATCGTTCCAATCCAAAAGATCGGCGACACGTAAACCGATACGTGTATATTTATCCGCATAACAAGGACCAATACCACGTTTGGTCGTTCCGATCTGGTGTTCGTTCAACGCTTTTTCCTGCAGGATATCCAGTTTGATGTGGTAGGGCATGATCAGATGTGCGCGTTGAGATATGCGCAAATGATCACAGCAGATACCTTGAGCATTCAATGTATCGATTTCCTGGCAGAGTACGAATGGATCAACCACCACACCTGGGCCAATCAGACATAATGCTTTTTTGGATAAGATCCCACTGGGCAACAGGTGAAGAATAGTTTTTTTACCATTGACGACCACGGTATGGCCGGCATTGTTTCCACCTTGGAAACGTACGACCAGATCCATACGATCGGCTAATAAGTCCACGACTTTGCCTTTGCCTTCATCACCCCATTGGCTACCGACGACAACGAAATTGCTCATAATTACCTCCTGGCACAAAACGAATCAAATTATAGCGTATGTTCAACCATTTGATGGAATGGTTATGACCAGAATATCGTGATGAATGAAAAGATTTTCATCAAAGGATATGAAGTGGGGTATGACCATGGGGATTCATGGTCATATCAGTATCCATTCATCGTCAAATACGTTAAAATATTGACCATCTTGATAAAGAAAGGAAATAACGATTCCATGAGTGAAGAAAAGAAACACCATTGCAATGGTGAACAACACTGCTGCTGCGACCATGATGATGCACATGATTGCCATCATCTGGATCATGAATGTGACCACGATCATTGTGATTGTGACCATGGGCATTGTGATTGTGAGCAATGTGATCATCCATGCAATGAAATCAATGAAACAGCAAATCCACAAACCTGTGATCACGATTGTGCCAATTGTTCGGCCAATTGTTCCTCACGTATCGAAAAGTTCACATTGAACAAACTTTCCACTGTTCGTCATACTATTGGTATCGTCAGTGGTAAAGGTGGTGTTGGTAAGTCCATGGTCACCGCATTAAGTGCCTGTGCCATGAATCGCCTTGGTAAAACCGTTGCTGTTTTGGATGCCGATATCACCGGTCCCTCCATGGCCCATGTCTTTGGAGTCGATGATCATGCATTCGGAGGAGAAGATGGCATCTATCCAGCACAAACTGCCACCAACATCCAATTGATTTCCACCAATATGCTTTTGGAAAGCGAAGATACGCCTGTGGTATGGCGGGGCCCGATCTTGGCCGGTCTGGTCCAGCAGTTTTACAGTGATGTGATCTGGAATGATGTGGATTACATGTTTGTGGATATGCCACCGGGAACTGGGGATGTGCCATTAACGGTATTCCAATCCATTCCGTTGGATGGGATCATCATCGTCACCACCCCCAGTGAATTGGTTTCCATGGTGGTCAAAAAAGCGATCCATATGGCCCAGACCATGAACATCCCTATTTTAGGGATCGTCGTCAATATGGCGTATTTTGATTGTGTGGAATGTGGATGCCGCAATTATCCGTTCGGGCATGTCAATGTCAATGAGCTTGCAGAAAACGAAAATGTCAGTTTGAGTCTGGAATTGCCCATCAATCCGGAATTTACACAATTGTGTGATCTTGGACGGGTCGAATTCATCAATCATGAACCAATGGATGATTTTGTTCGTTCATTGGATGAACTGCTGCAGCAATAAGATCCAATAGGCCAGTAATATAGCAGGTGTAAAGGGAAGGGGCTCCTTCCCTTTTTCAGTGGTAAAACACATGATCAATAAGCCAATGATGCAACTGAGTAGATTCAATAATGCGCATTCCATCATGGTACGTCCAAAGCAGGCGGATGTGATCAAGATCACATCCGCCATGCCACATCGATGGTTCAACCAAAATAAAAAATAAATCAATCCATAGATCAAAGCAGCGATGGTCAAACCATCCGATAAGGAGAGCAACATCCATAGGATCAATGGTAAAACCATCACTTCCTGACTTTTCAGATCATCCCAAATGATCCATATGCTCAAAACCAATTTAACACCATATATCCACATCATATATCCAATGGATCCATCACGTTTCCTTCTTCCTTACGTTGAGGCGACCAATTCATGGAAAGGAAGTAAGACATTGTTAAATGTTAGTTGATGATGGATCCACTTCCTTATGAGACGATGCAATGCATCACTGCCAAAAATAAAGATGGTTTACCCATCAAATCAACTTGTTCTAAAATAGAACCATGCATTATGTGTTTGCCATCAATCCAAACGCCCACAAAGGACAAGGGTTGAATTACCAACAACAAATCGAAGATTTTGCGTTGACCCGTCATCTTTCTCATACGATTTTGATCAGCCGTAGCGTGGATGAGTTGCGTGCCATTGCGTCTAAAATCGAAAAAGAGGATGTATTGGTCGTGATCGGAGGTGATGGGAGTATCCATCATGCGATCAATGGTTTGAACCAAGGTGCAACATTTGCGGTGATCCCATTTGGTACGGGTAATGATTTCTATCGAATGATCAATGCCAATCGACCAACGGATTTCAACCAAGCCATCAACGGCATATTGACTGGTCAGCGCCATTTGATCGATGCCGCACAATACTGTTGTAATGGAGAAACCCATTTATTTATCAATAATATCTCCTTTGGTTTGGATGCTTATGTCAATGCATATGTGTGTGATCATATGAAACGATCCATCTTTCCCAAATCGTTTTATTATCCCATTGGTGCATTATTGGGTGTGATGCGTTGTCCAAGCTATGGTTTGACCATTGAAGGATATGATGATCTACCTCGAAAAGCCATGCTATGTTATATCGGTAATGGGGCTTATTATGGTTCCGGATTCAATCCGACACCCTGGAGCAAATTGGATGATGGGAAACTGGATCTTGTCGTCATCGATGCTTTAAGTAAGACTACGATGTTGCCGTTGATCAATAAGTATCGTAATGGCAATTATTTGGATCTGCCGCAAGCTCATGTCAAAACCATCGAGGATTTGACCATCCATTTTGATGCTTCGATCATCGCCCATGCGGATGGCGAACCATTCAAGACCGATCAGATCGATATCCACATTCTCAAATCCTATTTCAATTTGATCATGCCACGAAAGGAACGTGTATGAAAGGACCGGTATTTTTGATCGATGTAGTGGCATTTTTAGCCATCGATATTCTCGGTACGACTTTATTCGCGTTGATCCGTTTATATTTCGACTTGCATCTGTATGCCTGGTTGATCCCCTCATTGATCTGGATCTTTTTGGTTAGTCCATTGATATTCTGGAAACTCTCCTTTGTTATTGAAAGTAAGGTATTGGAACAATTGCAATGACACATTCGCTTCTTATTGCCACCGGTGGAACCGGTGGTCATATCTATCCCGCACTGGCATTTGCGGATGCCATGAAACACGATGATCCAACCATCGCCATCACATTTGTCGGATCCACTTCGCGTATGGAATCCACCATCATCCCTCAACATGGTTATCCATTTATCGGATTGGATCTGATCGTACCCAGTGGATCGTTGATCAAAAAGGTCAATGCCGCTTTTTCTTTGATCAAGGCCACATTGACCATGATGCGTTATTTCAAAGACCATCCGTGTGATTTAGTGATCGGATTTGGCAATTATATCGAAACACCTTTGATCGAAGCCGCTATTCGTCACCATATCCCCATCATGCTGCACGAGCAAAATGCCGTTATGGGCAAAGCCAATAAAATGGCATTGAAGCATGCCGTGGTATGTGCCACCAGTTATCCGATGGATATCAAAGATCCTGGATGTTTGTTGATCCATACCGGCAATCCCCAGGCTTCCAATGCCGCAAAATTACGCGATAGTTCGAAAAATCCCAAATCGAACTATGGTTTTGACCATGAAGATTGGCCGATGGTGACCATCGTGATGGGTTCATTGGGTAGTGAAAGTGTCAACGCATTATTGAAAGAGGCCATTGTTTATTTTAATGAAAACCCGATCAACTATCTGATCGTAAGCGGACAAAACGACTATGCTTCTTTTGATGGAATCAACCATGGTCCCAATATCAAGATCGTTCCTTATGTCGATGGTGTGACCACATTCCATGATAGTGATTTAGTCGTTTCCCGAGCCGGAGCGACAGCCTGCGCTGAATTGTTTGCGTTGCATAAACCATCCATTCTAATTCCCAGTCCCTACGTCCCCAATGACCATCAAAGCAAAAATGCGATGGCTGCATTCGACTGCGGTGCAGCGATCATGTTGCGTGAAAATGGATTGGATGCAAATGGTCTAAACCAAAGCATCAATGATTTGATCCATGATCAAACCCGATTAAACCAGATGGCCGCATCCTGCAGTGCACTGGCTACTGATAATGCTGCCCAAGCTATGGTAGAATTAGCACGGAAGGTGATCAACCATGAAAGAATTGATGAAACGTATCAGTGTATACGGTGATATCGAATATAATCGTTCCTTTGCCGATTGCACCACATTGCGTATCGGTGGCAATTGCGAAATCATGATCTATCCGTTCAATGTGGCCGGTGCGATCGCAATATTAGACATCCTGCATGATTGCGATCTGCCGATCCGAGTGATCGGCAATGGTAGCAATCTGCTGGTATCCGATGCCAATTATCACGGTGTGGTGATCTGTCTGAATAAGTATGTCAACCAATATGAATTGGATGGCACCACCTTGACCGTGGGAGCCGGCGCTTCCATCATCGCCATGAGCTATGCGATGGCGAAAAAAGGATTGAGTGGTTTCGAGTTTGCCGCCGGAATCCCGGGCACGATCGGTGGTGCCATCTACATGAATGCCGGGGCTTATAAACACGATATCAGTGAGATCGTGGACTCCGTGTTGGTCTATGATACATCCGGTGCCCATTGGCTCAACCACGACCAATGTGCGTTTGGTTACCGTCAATCCATTTTCCAAGCTCACAGTGACTGGGTGATCTTGCAAGCAAAATTCAATCTGAATATCGGGGATGCCGAAAAGATATTGGCATTATTGGATGATCGACGTTTACGTCGCTTCAATTCCCAACCGTTAGATTTTCCTTCGGCTGGATCCGTTTTCCGCAATCCCAACGATATGCCAGCTTGGAAAGCTATCGAAACTGTAGGATTGAGGGGAAAACGGATCGGGGATGCGATGGTTTCGGAAAAACACTGTAATTTCATCGTCAATGTCGGTCATGCCAAAGCTAGTGATTTCTATGAATTGGTCCAACTGATCCAAAGGGAAGTCAAATCCAAGTTGGATATCGATTTGATCATGGAAGTGGAACGATTCAATTGGTAAGACCATGAAATTTTGGGATCGATTCAAAAAAGAAGACAAATCGCAGCAACCCATTTTATCGCAAGATGCCGAAGCGATTTTTGCCCAAAAGCGTCATGCACGCATAAGCGACGCGTATTATCGCATCAAAAAAAAGCTGGTCATATTGGCCTATCTTTTGGTCAGTGGATCATTTGTCGCAGTGTATCTGATTTCACCTTTATCCAAAACGCCATCCGTTACCGTATTCGGCAATCATTATCTTTCCGATATCTATGCCACTCGATTAGTCAAAGATCATTCCAGTAACTGGGTGATCCTCAACATCCCACCACTGATCGAATACAAGCTTTCCCAATTGCCATGGATCGATCAAGCAACGGTTTCCATCAAAGCAGATGGGGGACTTTCAGTCACACTCGTTGAAAACCAACCTCTTGGCTATTACATGGATGAAATGGATGAACCTTATGTTCTCTTTACCGATGGTTCGACCACACCATTGAACAGTTACACCACCGATATCCTCTCATCCATCCCATTGATCCATGATTTTGATTTGGATCAAATGGATAATTTAGCCAATGCTTTCGATGATGTGGATTCCACCATGATCGAATCCATGTCCGAGATCATCCGTCTTTCCACCAGTTATGATGATAATATGATCCAGATCCTGATGGCCGATGGCAATTATTTCATCGGTTCTCGTTTTTCCATGAGCACATTGAATCGCTATGTCGATATCGTCAATCATTTAAGTGGAAACGGTCATTGCATCTATGCCACGGATAGTGCCGATGTGGTCTATACCAGCAGCTGTCCGTGGGAAGAGCAACCGGAAAGGGAACCAGATTATTTTTTTGATTGTGATGGCAATCCTATCCTGGATGAATCCGGCAATCCCATCGAGATCCAATACCTCACCGATGCCAATGGTCAATTCATCTACGATAGCCGAGGCAATAAGACCATCATCAATCCAATCGATATGCCCGATTGTGAAGTGAATGCGACAGAAGATGAAACCAGTACGGAAGAAGGAGAGACCACCGATCCAACCGTCAACCCCGTTACCAGTGAGTAAATTCGATTTAACCTGTATTTTTCATGATTTTTTCATGGTTTGAACCATCGTAGTCATGTTTAGCCACGTGACAAGCCGTTTGCTTTATTGCTATAATAAACGAGTTTTTGGAGGAAACAGTATGCCAATCAAAAAAGAAAACGATTTTGGTAAGGTCACCATTTCTGAAGATGCCATTGCCCAATTATGCGGTGCGGTGGTTTCCGAATGCTATGGTGTGGTCGGTGTTGCCAGCCAGCAGGTATTACGGGATGGCATTGCCCAATTGCTGAATAAGGAAAACTATTCCAAAGGGATCGTCGTCAAAACCAATGATGAGGGGATCTCCATCGATGTTTACGTCATTTTGGCCTATGGCATCCGCGTTTCCGAAGTTGTCAACGAACTGCAAAACCGGCTCTATTATGAACTGGAGAAAACATTGCGCCAGGATATCCACCAGGTCAACGTATTCGTGCAGGGCGTCAAGAAGATTTCTTAAGATAGAGGCTAGAACATGATCAACGGAACAATATTCAAAGAAATGATTGCTTCGGGTGCCGCCAACTTAAGCAACCACGAAGAAGCCATCAATGCACTCAATGTCTTCCCGGTCCCCGATGGGGATACCGGCACCAACATGTCCATGACCTTCAACAGTGGATTGGATAATGTTATCAGCAGCGGTGCCGAAGATCTATCGACGGTAGCCAATGCATTAAGCAAAGGGCTTTTGATGGGTGCACGGGGTAACTCAGGGGTCATTCTCTCCCAGATTTTCAGAGGATTCTACAAATCCATCCAAAATCAAAGTGAGATGGATGCATTGGCATTAGCCAAGGCTTACGATAATGGCGCTTATGTGGCCTACAAAGCTGTCATGAAACCGGTCGAAGGCACCATTTTGACGGTCATTCGCGAAGCGGCTTATTACACATTGGCCTATGCCAATGCCAATCCGGATGCCACTGTGTTGGATGTGCAGCATTATATGGTCGAACAGGCCAAGGAAAGCCTGGATAACACCGATGAACTGCTGCCGATTTTAAAGCAAGCCGGCGTCAAAGATAGCGGCGGGACCGGATTATTAAAAGTATTGGAAGGTTTCGAAGCGGCATTGAAAGGTGAACCGTTTACCAAAGCCGAAACGAAAAGTGAAGTCAAAAAAGATATCCTTGCTTTTGAAAATGATGACAATGAAGATGGTTACGGTTATTGCACCGAATTCATTTTGCGTTTGAATCCACAGAACATCGATACGTTCAACGAGGACAAATTCCGTTCTCGTTTAGGTCAATTGGGCAATTCGATCGTGGTGGTCCATGATGAAGATATCGTTAAGGTGCATGTCCACACCTTAACGCCCGGCGATGCGTTGAATTTAGGACAACGCTATGGGGAATTCATCAAGCTGAAGATCGAAAACATGAGCGAACAACATGAAAATATCGTCAAAAACGCCGCGGGTGAAACCAAGGAATACGGTTTGATCGCCGTTGCGGCAGGAGATGGATTGATCCAGCAATTTAAAGATTATCGTTGCGACATCGTCGTTAGCGGTGGTCAGACCATGAATCCATCCACTCAGGATTTCATCGAAGCCATTCACTCCCTCAAGGCTCGACATATCTTCATTCTGCCCAATAACTCCAACATTATCTTAGCGGCTCAACAGGCACAAAGCGTGCTTGAAGACAAAGACATCACTGTATTTGAAACCAAAACGATCCCGCAAGGTTTATCGGCTTGTTTGATGTTCAATCCAGAAGCCGATATGACCACCAATGTGGAAGAGATGAAAAATGCGATCCATCATGTCCGCAGTGGTCAGGTCACCTATGCCGTCAAAGACACCACCATTGATGATAAAGTGATCAAGCAAGGCGATTTCATGGGGTTGTTCGATAAAAACATCGCCGTGATCGCCGATTCGGCATTCAATGCGGCCAAACAATTGATCGATATGATGATCGACCCGGATGAAAGCGAAGTCGTCACCTTGATATTAGGAGAAGGCGCAAGCGAAGATGACGGTCAGCGTTTAGCGGATTACATCGAATCCACCTACGATCTGGAAGTCGATACGGTAAACGGCAACCAACCGGTATATTCTTACATCTTATCCGTAGAATAGCTGGCAAACGCAAAGGCATGGACACACGTCCATGCCTTTTGACATGTTTTCCAATTCCACATGTAAAACAGTTTCATTTTCATTGTGTCGCTCAATCGAGTAAAATATTAGCCATGAGCGTATTTAACTGGTTAAACGAACTGGGGATCCACGTCGATCAAGAAAACCTGATCCGACAGGCATTCATTCATACTTCTTATGCCAATGAACATGAGATGAATGCCGATAATGAACGACTGGAATTCATGGGGGATGCGGTATTGCAGTGCTGGATCTCCGATCAATTGTATCATTTGGACCCACCATTGGATGAAGGGTTGATGAGTAAAGCCAGAGCCCGATTGGTTTGTGAAGAATCATTGAGTGAATGTGCGATACGACTTGGTTTGAACCAGTATCTTTATTTAGGCAGTGGCGAAGAAAAATACGGTGGTCGCACCAAACCCAGTATCTGTGCCGATATGTTTGAAGCGTTTTGCGGCGCATTATATCTTTCCAATGGATATGATGCCAGTAGCAAAGTATTTGAACTGGCATTACGGGAAAAGATCAATGCCATTCGCATCGAGGATCTGGAAGATTATAAAAGTCGGTTACAAGAATTCGTTCAAACCGATGGCCGTTCCAGTGTGACCTATCGTTTGATCCGCTCTAGCGGTCCATCCAATAATCCTATATTTGAAGAAGAAGTATTGGTTGATGGGATCATCATGGGGCAAGGTAGCGGCCATAGTAAAAAAGCCGCCCAACAGATGGCCGCCAAGGATGCTTTTGATAAATTAGTGAAGTGACATGAGTCAGACATTGCAACAGATCATTGCCATATCGGATATTTTCAAAGATGACCTGATCATCGAAAAGGTCATCTTTTCGCGTGGATCGAACCAATTGGAATTAGTGGTCAGCACAAATCATTTCGTTCCCTATGGCACATATGAAACGATCGTTGCTCGACTGAAAGATTATTTTGCTCCGGCAATGATCCACTTGACGATCCATATGGATCCCAATACCTATACATTGGCGTTATTGATGCCGTATATCAATGCAGCGATCAAGCAATGCAACAACAATGCGTTATCCAAAGCATCGTTGACCTATCACGATACCACACTGACATTGCAATTTGGCAATGAGTTGGACAAGGAGGCTGCATTGATCGATCAACAGCATCTATTGGATGTTTTGGATCAATATGGTTTGACTATCACCACCATTGATTTATCCACCGTGGTCAATGAATCGACACCGATGGTCGAAACCATCAAAATGGACTTACCACATCCCCTTGATGAAACGACCATGTCCACGAAAGCCAACAATAATAATCCAAAAAAATTCAATGGTGGCACCTATCGAAACGGCAAGAAAAAATACAGTTTGGAAACGTTAGCTGATGTGCAATTCGAAAAGAAAGATGTCATGGTCGAATGCGATGTGTTCAACATGGAAAATCGAGAAGTCAAACCTGGCACCACATTGCAGTTATTGATGGTCAATGATGATTATGGTGCCATCAGCGCCAAACGCTTCACCGGTTTTTCGTGTACCCTTGAAGATATCCAAGCCATCAAGGTCGGCATGCACCTGATGATTTATGGCGAATTCGTCATGGATACCTATGAGCATGAGATCGTTTTGAAGATCGCCAAGATCGAGATCCTTGAAAAAAAACAACTGCTGGATAATGCCCGTGAAAAACGCATCGAATTGCATGCCCATTCCACGATCTCGGAAATGGACGGTGTCGTCGAAGCTGCTGATTTAGTGAAGTTTGCCTATAATGTCGGCCATTGTGGGATTGCCATCACCGATCACATCGCCGTTCAAGAATTCCCCAAGATCCAACGAGCCGTCGCCGATATTCGCAAAAAAGATCCCGATCGCGGTTTCAAAGCGATCTATGGTGTAGAAATGAACATGGTGGATGAGCATTTCACTATCGTGCGCAATTTAAACCAAGATCAGAATTTATCCGATCTGACCTATTGTGTCTACGATTTGGAAACGACAGGTTTATCCAATTATTTTGATCGCATCATCGAATTCGGTGCCGTCAAGATCAAAAAAGGCGTGATCATCGAACGCAAACAATGTTTCATCGATCCACTTCGTGAACTACCACAATTCATCATCAGCAAGACCAACATCCATCAAAGTGATGTCGAGAAAGCCAAACCATTTGAAGCCATGGCGGATGAATTGCTAGATTTTATCGGTGACAGTGTGTTGGTTGCACATAATGCATCTTTTGACTATCCGTTTTTCAATGCGGAATTAAAACGCATCGGCAAAATGCCATTAACCAATCCAGTGATCGATACACTTGATCTTTCACGTGCACTGTATCCAGAACGACGTCAATATCGTCTTGGCAACATGGCCCGACAGTTTAAGATTGATTACGATGAAGATGTGGCCCATCGCGCCGATTATGATGCCACGGTGTTAGCGGATGTATTTTCAGCATTGCTTTCGGCAGCCGATCGCAAAGGGGTGCAAACATTAAGTGCCCTCAATGCCCTCAATGCCGAAAAAGCTTATTTAAAAAATAGAGCGTATCACGTCAATCTTTGGGCGAAAAATCAACAGGGCATCAAAGCGTTGTATAAACTCGAAACCCTCTCCCAAACCCAGCGTATCGCTGTATTTGGTAAAGGAGCCCAAGAAGGTGAAGCTGCGGCAGAGCCACGGATCTTGCCCTCCGATATCCAAACATGGCGCGAAAACTTGATCGTTTCAGCCGGTTGCCAAAATTCAAAACTTTTCGAAGTGGCCTGTAATCGAGAAGATGAATTGCTACAAGAAACGATGGCATTTTATGATGTCATTGAGATCCAACCACTAGAAAACTACCGCAATCTGATCGTACGCAATGCGATCCCGGATAACGAGAGACTCAAAGCAATCCTTCGACGCATCATCGAGATGGCCCAAAAACTCAATAAACCCATTATTGCGACGGGTGATGTCCACTATCTTTTACCACGCGATAAAATCATCCGGGATATTTATATCAATACATTGGGGATCGGTGGTGCCCGTCATCCGTTATACATTTATAACGATGAATTGCGTGCAGCCAATCCGGCACCGGACCAGCATTTCCGTTTGACGGATGAAATGATGGATTGTTTTGAATGGCTGAATGATGAAACATTGCAACGTGAAATGGTCATTGATACCCCCAAACGCTTATGGGAAAGCATCGAAGTATGTGAACCGGTACCGGATGGGTTATTCCCACCCAAGATCGATGATGTCGATCGAAAACTCAGTGATATCTGTTATGAAACGGCCAAGAAGATCTATGGCGATCCTTTGCCCAAGATCGTATCGGATCGTCTAGAGCGGGAATTGCATTCCATCATTTCCAATGGATATGCCGTCATTTACTACATTTCACATTTATTGGTCAAAAAGAGCAATGATGATGGTTATCTGGTGGGTTCCCGTGGTTCAGTCGGTTCCAGCTTTGTGGCAACGATGAGCGGGATCACGGAAGTCAATCCGCTCAAACCGCATTACGTCTGTCCACATTGCCATTATCAGGAATGGATCGATGATGATCGGGTTGCCAGTGGGTTTGACTTGCCGGATAAAACCTGTCCGCAATGTGGTACGACCATGCATGGCAATGGCCACAATATCCCATTTGAAACATTCTTAGGATTCAAAGGGGACAAGGTGCCTGATATCGATTTAAATTTTAGTGGTGAATATCAACCCAAAGCGCACTTGTTTTTACGCGATGTGCTTGGTGAAGATCATGTCTTCCGTGCCGGAACCATCGGTACTGTCGCCGATAAGACCGCCTTTGGTTTTGTCAGCGGTTATTGTGAGACCAACCATATCACCTCCATGAAAAAAGCCATGCGGGAATACCTCGCCGCCAAATGCGCCGGTGTCAAACGAACGACCGGCCAGCATCCTGGCGGGATCATCTGTATTCCCGAAGACAAAGAAGTCGAAGATTTCACCCCGGTCCAATATCCGGCCAATGATCCCACCAGTGAATGGAAGACCACCCATTTCGACTTTCATGATATCCATGACAATGTGTTGAAATTCGATATCCTCGGTCATGTCGATCCTACTGCCATGCGTTTGTTGCAAAATATCAGTGGTATCGATCCCAAATCCATTCCTATGAATGATCCAGCCACGATCTCATTATTTTCAAGTTGCGATGCATTAAAAGCCGATCCACGTTATTACAATGAGCCGACCGGTGCATTGGGCTTGCCCGAATTTGGGACCCGTTTCGTGCGTAAGATCTTGGAAGAGACCCGTCCACATACGTTTTCCGATCTGATCATCATTTCTGGTCTATCCCATGGCACAGATGTGTGGGCCAACAATGCAGCCGATTTGATCCACAACAAAACTTGCACCTTACAAGAAGTGATCGGATGTCGGGATGACATCATGACCTATCTGTTGCATAAACAATTGCCCAGCAAAGATGCATTCACCATCATGGAAAGTGTTCGAAAGGGCAAAGGATTGAAGCCGGAATGGATCGAATTGATGAAGCAGCATGATGTGCCCCAATGGTATATCGACTCCTGTTTGAAGATCAAATACATGTTCCCCAAAGCCCATGCCATCGCTTATGTGATCATGGCCATCCGTATCGCCTGGTTCAAAGTCCACTATCCCACGTATTATTACATTTCGTTTTTCTCGTTGCGTTGCGATGCGTATGATATCGAAACGATGAGCAGTGATATCAATACGATCCAAACACGACTCAACAGTATCCGCAATCGTGCCAGCAATCCCAATACGAAAAATGAAGTCACGGATAAAGAATTAGCGATCGCGGATACATTGGATGTCACATTGGAAATGTATGCCCGTGGTTATACCATCAAGCCCATTGATCTGTACATGTCTAAAGCCACAGAATTTACGATCGATCCCAAGGATCCCAAAGCCATCATCCCGCCGTTTACGACCATGGATGCCCTGGGAGAAAACGTGGCATTATCCATCGTTGCGGCACGTGAAAAGCAACCGTTTTTATCGATCGAAGATCTAAAATCACGCACGCAATTATCGGTCTCTTTGATCGAAAAGTTGCGTAAGATGCATGTATTGGATGGATTGCAGGAACGCAATCAGATGAGTTTGTTTTAATCTTGATCACAAGGAGTATGATGAATATGATTGATACATTGATATTCGACATGGGCAATGTATTGGCCCATTATACGGTCGAACCAGTATTAGAAGCGATTTGTGATGATCCACAAAAGATCCAATGGGTGGTCGATCATTTATTTCATTCCCATTTATGGCATCGATTGGATGAAGGGACGATCGATGAAGATGAACTGTACCATGCTGTCGCTGATCAAACCAATGATCCATCGTTATATCCTTTGATCAAACAGGGAATCGTTCAATGGCCAAAGTATAATCTGACCATCAATAGTGATATGGTTCCTGTTGTTCGATATGGTTTAGACCATCATATGGATCTGATCTTATTAAGTAATGCACCACTTCGCATTCATGAAGTATTGGATCAATATATTCCCTATATCCAACGATTCAAAGATTTGTATATTTCTGCGGATCTGAAAATGGCCAAACCAGATTTGAGAATATTCGAATATGTATTGGATCATTCCGATAAGAAAGCATCCCAATGCCTGTTTATCGATGATTTGAAAGCAAACTGTGATGCGGCATCTTCACTGGGACTGACCAGCTGGTGTTACCATAATGGAGATGGTTCGACCATTATTGAATGGTTGGACCAGCATCGTTAAATAAGGAGATCCATGAAAAAAAGAGATTTATTGATTATCATCGTCACGTTAGCGATCGATCAATTGACCAAATATATCGCATCCACATCTTTTATACCATCCATTACGATCATCGATGATTTTTTCTGGTTGACTTATGCCAAAAATACCGGCATGGCGTGGTCGATGTTTTCCAATGCGACTTGGTTATTGACCATCATTTCCGTGATCATCACCATCGTGTTGTTTTGGTTGTACCATACTAGCTATAAATCCAATGAATCCCTGATGTGCTTATGTCAAGCATTCATGATCAGCGGAGCGATCGGTAACTTGATCGATCGCGCGTGGCTTGGATATGTGCGTGACTTTCTAGCTTTTGATATTTTCGGCTATCATTTTCCAGTATTCAATGTTGCGGACATGTGCTTGACCATCGGTGCCATTGTGTGGATCTTATATTGTCTTTTCGTTGAAGGAAAGAAGGTCAATCATGAGTGAAACCAATGAAGTGATGGTCTTTACCATCGATGATTCCATGGTCGGTATGCGATTAGATAAAGTTTTATCGATGGTTTTACCATCCTACAGTCGCAACCAATGTGCCTTATGGATCGATAACCAATCTGTATTGGTCAATGAAAAACCATCCAAACCATCCTATAAAGTCAAAGCGGATGATGTGATCCTGATCGAACCACCTACAATCGATGATTCAACCATCCAACCCCAAGCGATCCCATTGACCATCTTATATGAAGACAATGATGTCATCGTGATCGATAAACCCAAAGGCATGGTGGTTCATCCGGCAGCCGGACATACCCAAGATACATTGGTCAATGCCTTGTTATACCATTGCAGCGATCTTTCCGGCATCAACGGCATCAAACGTCCTGGGATCGTACATCGGCTGGACAAAGATACCAGTGGGGTATTGATTGCTGCCAAAAATGATGCCGCGCATCATTTTATAGCAGATCAATTCAGTGGTCATACCAATGAAAAGATCTATATCGCTTTAGTGGATGGGATCATCAATGAGCAAGCCGGTTCCATTGAGGCACCGATCGGCAAAGATCCCAAAATGCGCTTGCGTCAAGCCATCGTGGAAGGGGGAAAACCCGCCTCCACCCGGTTTGCGGTATTGCATCGTTTTTCGCATCATACATTGGTAGCCGTCAAATTATTGACAGGCCGCACCCATCAGATCCGTGTCCATTTTGATTTTATCCACCATCCGGTCAGCAATGATCCATTGTATGGTAAAACCACATTAAATACGGTCGAAGGTCAATTATTGCATGCCTATCGTTTAAGTGTAACGTTACCGAAAGATCTAAAAGTCCATCGTTTTATCGCTCCATTACCATCCTATTTCCATCAAGCACTCACTGAATATGGTTATACCAGTGAGATATTGGATCATGTGGATGCATTGATCGACTCGCAAAGCGATGCATTGCAGATCCAAAAGGATTAAAGAAGAGTTTATGAATGCAGATATCATCAAATACAATATTGCCTATCATCTGATGAATGATCATCACTATCGCATGGTGTTAAGCAAAGATCAGGGATCGGTTTGGTTGATCAACGCGTCATCCAAACAATACCGTGCCATCTATATGCACTTCAATACCGGAATGGTATTGGATGATCCAACCATACTCAATGTGGTTTCCAGGATCAGTATGGGGGCTGTCAATACTGTGAATAAATTGACCATCGATGATGAGATCACTTCGTCCAGTGCGCATGTAACGTTGATTAATATCCAGACCGATCCCATATCGATCAATACCGATCTGTTTTCGTCGGTTTTTCCATCCTGGAGTACTTGGGTCAAGGAAAGCGATGGTTTGACCAAACATGACATCGATGTCATGATCCAAGGTACCGTTAAAAAAGCCACACGCAAAGCACTGATCAAAAATCTTCCCAAAACCACCATGGTGATGATCTTGATCATGGTCATCCTTTATCTATTCACCTTATATGTCGACAGCAAATCTGGCAATAATGCATTGTCATTGGTCGCTTTAGGTGGATTATATAAACCCTTGATCATCGACGATCATCAATGGTTCCGTCTCATTACCTCTATCTTCTTGCACGGTGGTTTGCTCCATTTATTGTTGAATATGACCAATTTCTTTACCCTTGGTCAATTGATCGAACCTTGCTTCAAAAAAAAATGGCAATACATCGCTTTGTTGCTGACTGGTGGCCTTTTTGGCAATATATTGGCATTGATCAACAGTGAAAATAATGTGATCATCGGTTTCAGTGGCGCCTTATTTACCTTACTGGGCTACTATACCGTCTATGCCTATGAGCATCATTATTTTTCCAATCGGATCTGGCGCAATAATTTTATCTTTACCATTATCGTCAACCTGTATATTTCCTTTTTGCCGGGCATCAGTTTCCAAGCCCATTTAGGTGGATTGATCGTCGGTCTTTTATATGGAGTGATCAATGGGAATACCGATTTATTCAAAAAAATGCGCATTCATTTAATAATCTGCTCGCTCATATTATTCGTTGCTGTGATCTATCTATTGATCATCCATGCATCCAACTTTGTGGCCGATCCCGGCATGCCTGTGGCATTATCCATGCTTTATGATTCATTGTTTTAAAGGGACTGATTATACGTTAATATGAAGCTAGACATTACATTGAAGGGGAGACTGTTATGAGTAAACGTGACAATGTATTATCATGGGATCATTATTTCATGGGGTTGGCCCATTTATCTGCTTTGCGTAGCAAAGATCCCAATACTCAAGTGGGTGCTGTGATCGTGGATGACAAACACCGGGTCGTATCCATCGGATACAATGGTTTGCCCAGAGGATGCAGTGATGATACGTTCTCCTGGGATAAAAACCATGAAAATTTTCTGGACAACAAATATGCCTATGTGGTCCATGCCGAGCTCAATGCGATCCTCAATTCTGATCGTAACGTCGATGGATGCACCTTATATGTATCCCTGTTTCCATGCAATGATTGTGCCAAAGCCATCATTCAAAGTGGGATCAAACACATCGTCTATGAATGTGACAAGTATGCCGATACCCCCAGTGTGATCGCATCCAAACGGATGTTTGATGCTGCAGGTGTCCGTTATACGATGTTGCCGAATAAAATCACGATCGATGTTCATGTAGAAGATAATCCCGAATATCCCGATCGTTAATAAGCTTGATCTGACCATAAAATACACGCAGTGCCGCTTTCAATAAGCGGCACTGCATTGCTTTAGGATGGAAACACTATTCGATCATGATACGATCAACGGAATCGACGATGTTCAAGGATATTGCGATACAGAGTGTTCATCCCAGTGTAATATACCAACATGCCGGTCCCAAGTGAGATCGCCATTAAATAAACGATCATCCCTAAGATCACAAAGAATTCTGTAAATGGTAAAGCCACCGCCACAACGATCCCAAATAGGGGAAGGATATAGCAACAAATGGCAAAGGCAATGCTGCGATACATATTGTTGCGATTGGATGTATTTTTTTCTTTGACCCATTTTTCGGCTTTCGGTGTGATCTGTACGGTCTTGCCACGCACGTGAACGGTATTGCGTCGGAATGTCGAACTATCTTTGACGAGTCGATAGATCCCGATCGATAAAAGCGCCATGCATAATGCCAATGCGGCTAAGATCAATACCGAAAAATCAGCAACGAAGGGGATCAGCATGATCGAAGCAATCCCAGCGAACATCATCATTAAATCGATGAGGAAATTTTTATAGTAGACCCGATGGTCGTCGACCAACAATTCCACTTCCGCATCGTCTAAAATCTTAAAATTCAATCCACTACGGATCTTATAGTCATTATAGACACGCTTTCCAGCCCGTACACCGGCATTGAAGATGGTATTGATCCCATCGACCGCTTTGTCGAATAAATCATTGACAGTGGTTTCAAAGTCTTTAGTGGTCGAAGCACGGTTACCATAATAAGTGCGACGTTGTTGATCCAAATCCTGATCGAAAGATGTGGTTTGATCGTTATGGTCAAAACCCTGCTCACCGATGGTATAGTCCAGTTGCTTGTCCATGGTGGAACCATGGATATCTGTTTTTTTATCATATTGCTGCATAATGTCACCCTTGATTTTATGATTTATGATTCAGTTTTTTTAATTCAGGAATCGCCTGGTTGAAACCAACATCGGCAATGAGAGCAAGATAATATCGAAATTGTTTTGCGTTATCTGCATGCATGAAATATTGATCTTTACCATGGTTGAAATAATCCAATGCACTGGCTTTATCATATTGTTTGCCCTGATAAATGCGGCATGCCGCCATACGATCGCAAATGCTTTCCAGCACATAGCGATCGGGCATGCGGTATGCCACGAAGCAATCATGTTTACGATCTAGATCCACAAAGTGTTCCCAATGATGGGCATTGTGACCGATATGGTGCAACCATCCGTAACTGACGCCATTGACTTCTTTTTCTTTATCGATCGGGGAGCGATTGCCTTGAAAATAACGCACACCGTTTAAAAATTCTTTGGGATGATATTTGCTTAGATCATGGAACAGTCCTTGTTTATATAAACCGACCTTGAAACAATAATACCCGACCCAGAATTTATGACGGGTAATGGTAGATAGATGACCAAAGAAGCGATAGAGCCATGGTTTTTGAGTTTCAATCTCACTCATGGTTACTATTGTATACTCAAACCATGGTTTTATCATCGTTACACGATGGTTTCACTCTTTAAATTTATGCGCCAATCCTGTAAAATATTTGCCATGAGCAAAAGTTTGTCCCGTTCCGGTGAACGACGCCGGTTAATGGTCGTCATATACCAAGCCTTATGTGTGGGCACTTCAATCGATGAAGCAATCAAGGATCAATTTCATCAACCATTGGATCAATGTTCGCCTTTTGTCAAAGAAATCGTAGAAGACATCGATGCCAATATGGAACATTATATCCGTATCATCAACGAACGACTCAATGGATATACCTTCCAACGATTGGGTTATGTGGAACAATCCATCTTGTTAGTGGCATTATCGGAAATGGCGATCCACAGTGCCGACAAGGCCGTCATCATCAATGAAGCCGTGGAATTAAGCAAGACCTATTGTGATGAAAAAGCTCATAAGTTAGTCAACGGAGTATTGGATCATGCCTGATCAAAATACTCCGTTTGCTTATTCGGTTTCCTCATTGAACCGGATCATTGCTAATGTGGTCAAGACCACCCCCGCATTGCAACATATCCACGTTATCGGAGAGATCAGCAATCTGACACAGCATTATTCCGGTCACTGGTACTTTTCATTAAAAGATGACACTTCCCGGATCAAAGCAGTGATGTTTTCCCGATATAACCGCATGGTTCAATTCAAGATCCATGAAGGGGATATGGTTTTGGTCAGTGGCAGTGTGGATTATTATGGTCCAAATGGTTCACTTCAATTGAATGTCGTAGCCATGGAGCCTTATGGATTAGGCGCACTATTGGCTAAACTGCAGCAAACCATAGAATTCTATCAAAATAAAGGCTATTTCGATCCATCGTTGAAAAAACCATTGCCACGCTATCCCTTTGATATCGGTGTGATCACTGGCGCCGCTTCGGCGGCGCAAGCAGATATCCATACCACCTTGAAACGGCGCTGGCCGGTGGCGAGCATCCATGAGATCAATACGCTAGTCCAAGGGGAAGGGGCAGCGGCGCAGATCGCACAAGCATTGCGGCAATTGGATGGGAAGGTGGATGTGATCATCGTTGCTCGTGGAGGTGGATCGATCGAAGATTTATGGGCATTCAATGATGCGTTATTGGTTGAAACCATCCATACGATGGTCACACCCGTCGTCAGTGGTGTCGGCCATGATTCGGATACGACATTGATCGATTATATCGCCGATGTACGGGCCAATACACCCACTGGTGCCGTGGAACTGGCAACACCATTATTGGATGATGTCATCACGGAGATCTTGACGAATCGAAAACGGATGGTCGAAATACTTACACAACGATTGAAATTGACGAGCCAGCAATTCACTCACTTAAAAACGACCTTATCCCCCATATTGATCCGTCATCAACTCGATCTGATGGCACAGAAACTGGACCACTATCGAGATGGTCTATCCATTTTTTCGACTCGGATCAATAATCGTAGCGATCAATTAAAATCCATGAAACAGCAATTGATCCAACGCATGGATCGATTGCGTGAAAACAAAGAAAATCTATTGGTTCAAACCAGTAAAACATTGGATGCATTATCTCCATTGAAGATCCTCAATCGGGGATATTCCATGAGTTTGGACCAATCCAATCACCCCATTACCAGCATCCAACAAATCCATATGGATCAAACCATCATCACCCGCTTTAAAGATGGAAGCATCAAAAGTCGGGTAGAAAGCATCAATGAAACGGAGTAAACCATGAGCGAAAAGAAAAAAAGTGCAACTTTTGAAACGAACATGAATCGACTGAGTGAAATCGTTGAAGCATTGAACAACAGTTCCATTGCGTTGGATGATGCATTCAAACTATTCGAAGAAGGACTACAGTGTGTGAAATCATGTGATAGCGCACTCAAAGTGTATGAAAATAAATATAATGAATTGGTTGAACCATTGAAGAAAGAAGGAAACGGCGATGCATGATTTTGAAAGCTATATTGCAAAACGTTTTTCTGCATTACTGCCTTACCCTGGTCAAACCAGTGATGCCATGGCCTATTCATTATTGCAACATGGTGGAAAACGAGTCCGTCCCCAATTGGTGATCGATACCACTTCCAGTTATGGCATCGATCCATTCATCAGCTATGATCTAGCCATGGCAGTGGAATGCATCCATACCTATTCGTTGATCCATGATGATCTTCCGTGTATGGATGATGACACATTGCGTCGGGGTGTCCCCACCAACCATATGGTCTATGGTGCCGATAATGCGACGTTGGCAGGGGATGGTCTCAACACCTTAGCATTTGAAGTCATTGCCACTTCCGTTTCACTCAATGATCATCAAAAAGTACTGGCCGCTTCCACATTGGCCAGGATGGCCAATGGCATGGTGTATGGTCAATGCATCGATTTGGCCAGTGAACACACCCAAATCGATGCCCAAACGTTATTGAAGCTGCATCAATACAAAACCGGTTGCCTATTATCCGCAGCCTTGATGTTAGGTGGGATCGCGAGCAGTCACGATGAAGATCTCAATGCATTGGAAAATATCGGATATGATCTTGGGATCGCTTTCCAGTTTCAGGATGATATTTTCGATGTGACCAAAGATGAAACGACGTTAGGAAAAAATAACAGTGACGTCCGCAATGAAAAAAGCACCAGTGTGTCATTATTTGGTTTGACCAAGGCTCAAACCATGATGCAGGATTATTACGACCACGCACTTTCTTTGGTCTTAACCACCTTACACCTGAGTGATCCTAAACCATTACAGGATTTCATCCACGCATTGATACAACGTCAACATTGAGAGTTAAAACCATTCTAATTCTTTGTTTGAAGCATGAAAGGAAGCATGAGCCATGGATGTTCGTTCGATCAAAGATCCGTCTTTTTTGAAAAATTTGAACAATCAACAATGTAGCGAATTAGCCAAGGATATCCGTGGCTTTTTGATGGACGAACTGTCCAAGACCGGCGGTCATCTTTCCAGCAACCTTGGGATTGTGGAATTGACGATCGCATTACACAAAGTCTTTGACTTTCCGAAAGATAAATTATTATTCGACGTTGGGCATCAATGTTATGTACATAAGATATTGACCGGCAGAGCCGATGGTTTTGACCATTTACGTCAATATGGTGGATTGAGCGGATTTCAAAAACGTTGTGAAAGCGTCTATGATTGTTTTGAAGCCGGGCATTCATCCACTGCATTATCTGCAGCGCTTGGTTTTGCCATCGACCGTGATCTCAACCACGACGATTACAATGTGGTCGCTGTAGTCGGTGATGGATCGATGACCAGTGGTGAATCGTTGGAAGCACTCAATCATATCGGTCAGTTGAAGAAAAACATGATCATCATCTTCAACGACAACAATATGTCCATTTCCAGAAATGTCGGTGGTCTGACCAAAGCATTCGCCAAATTACGTTCTTCCAAAGGCTACACCAATGTCAAAAAGGATCTAAAGTCTTGGTTACGTAACCATAAATACGGCAACAGTGCGTTAGAATCGTTGACCACCATCAAAAATGCCTTCAAGGATGCCGTGGTCCAGTCTGGGATCTTTGGCGAATTCGATCTGGATTATCTTGGTCCAGTGGATGGTCACAATTTCCGTGATCTGATCCAAACCCTTACCGTAGCCAAAGAAAAACAAGATGGACCGGTCGTCGTCCATGTGTTGACCACGAAAGGCAAAGGGGTTTCCTATTGTGAAGCCGATACGATCGGCGTTTATCATGGTCTTGGACCATTTGATCCATTGACCGGTAAAGCGTTGGTCTCCACCCCGATCGGATATAAATCCTGGTCCAAGACCATCACGGATGATCTTTCGATATTAGCCAAGGATAATCCCAATATCGTCGCCATCACACCCGCCATGATCCATGGTTCTGCATTGGATGACTTTTTTGCGCGATATCCCGATCGTAGTTTCGATACGGGGATCTCGGAAGAGCATGCCGCCACATTGGCAGCAGGGATCGCATTGGGTGGGAAACGACCGTTTTTGGATGTCTATTCTTCGTTTTTACAACGGTGTTACGACCAGATCAACCATGATATCTGTCGAATGGACTTACCCGTAGTGATCGGGATCGATCGTGCCGGATTAGTAGGGGAAGATGGCGCGACCCATCATGGGGTATTCGATATTTCCATATTGCGTTCTTTGCCCAATATCATCCTTTCTCAACCCAAAGATGCGGCCGAAGCGATGGCACTATTGAAATGTGGTTTCAACCAACAGCATCCGTTTGCGATCCGTTTTCCAAGAGGATCCGTTCCATTTAAAAAAGATGATGGAAAACCCATTGCTGTGGGCAGTTGGGAATGGTTTAGTGCCGATGATGCCAAAGGCATCATCATCACTTATGGGGATGATGTGCTCAAGATCCGAGATTATTATGGTTCCAACCATATCCACGTCATCAATGCTCGTTTTTTCAAACCATTGGATGAATCGATGTTGGATCAGTTGTTCGATACTCACTTACCCATATTGGTGTATGAACCAGATATTTTAGCCGGTGGATTAGGCAGTGCGATCTTAGAATATGCCAATTCAATGAATCGATGCATCCATTTGACCCGCGTGGGCATCGATGATGTGTATGTCACCCATGGTCAAACAGCTCGACTTAAAAGTGCATACCATATCGATTACTCCAGGATCGATGAGTGGATCAGCACATTGTAAATATGGTTCGACCATCATGGTCGGACCATTTTCTGTTATGATAGAACCATATCAAGAAAGGACATACCTTTATGCAAACCATCCATATCGATTCTGCACCCGCTGCTATCGGACCGTATTCCCAAGCCAAAGTCGTTGGTGATCTCGTATTTCTATCTGGTTCCATTCCGCTAGATCCTACCACGATGAATGTAGTGGGGGAAAATATCCAAACCCAGACCCATCAAGTCTGCAAAAATATCGAAGCCATCTTAAAAGCTGCTGGCAGCGACTTTGATCATGTGGTCAAAACCACCTGCTTTCTAAAAGACATGCACGACTTTGGGGCATTCAATGACGTCTATGCCACTTATTTTACCAGCAAGCCGGCCCGCAGTTGCTTCAGTGTAGTCCAATTGCCTAAAGATGTCTTGGTCGAAATCGAAGTGATTGCTCAGATCGTCTAGTTTTCATTCATTAATATTTGTAATATTTGTCCAAATCTACACCTTCCGTCTCTTAAGGAGATGGGAGGTTTTTTTATGATCCGATCCATATCCATTCACAATTACCGTTTTATTCGTGATATCACCATCCATTTCGATAAAGGCATCCATGGTGTGATCGGTGAAAGCGGCAGTGGAAAAAGCATGCTTTTATCGGTATTCCAATATTTATTGCAATCCAAGGATGACAAAA
>CALVCY010000097.1 GCA_944326175.1 uncultured Erysipelotrichaceae bacterium | reverse complement strand
TTGTAGAAATGGTATGATTCGTCTTGTCTGGATTGCTGGACAATGACAAATGGTGTGTGAAATACTTCAAAGTCGTATATCGAAATTTCTTTCTATACAAATGTGTTTTGCATGATTCCGGATTATTTACTAGTTTTTGGTAAAGATCAATGTATTCAATAATTTCATTTGCAATGGTGGCTATGCGACTTTTAAATTTTTTATATTGAGTTTTGTCAATCATCATTTCATTTCCAATATAATCATCAGCTTGTAGTAGCAAAGTTTTTGAATAATCAATGGCAGGTGCGGTATTTGGAATAACGACCGGAAGTCGATAACATTCTTTATGGTGTACATTCGTTCGAAATGGACTACAAATATATACGTCAGGATAATTCTCATTAATCATAATGAAATATGGCCTTTTTTTATCGGCCATAATCTCAGAATATTTTTGCGCTGAAACGAATCGATAGAAGTCGTCTGTCAAACAACAGATTTGATAGGTAAAGTGCATAATTCCTCCTCTAAATAAAAAAAAGAGATTCAATAGAACCTCTTTTGTTTGTTTAGCCACCAAGTATATTTTCATGTTGTTAATCTATTACAACATTTCATCAAATTGGGTCACAATTTTATTTTTACATGCTGTCTTTACCCTCACAGCATTTCTTTGATTGGGTCACGATTTTATTTTTACATGCTGTCTTTACCCTCACAGCATTTCTTCATAAGGTGGCTACCCTCTTAATGCAAGAAAATTATAGCATACTATTTAGCTTGACACAGGGGATGTTAAAAGCAAAATAATATCGATTTTTGAAAAAGATTGATACTTTTCAAATCTATTACAACTATTCATTTCACGATACAATATCAGCAATGAGTAAAGAGGAAGATCATGAATGTCAATGAGAAGTTGATCAGACCATTAAGTGAAGCTAAATATCTGACAGAAATCAATGCAGAACGCTATCGCGTCATCATGCGTATATTTTATTTGGAGTACGAAAAACTGCATTATTGGCTGTATCAGGAAGATATTTATCACGCCATGCATGCCGATCCCTATTTTGCCGATTATCGTATCGACCAATGTGCTTCTGATCTAAACCAGCTTGTCAATTGGAAAAATCTCAATACGATCCAGGATACACGCAAAGTATCCACCATCGAAGAATTCAAAAACAAGAAATTTCGTTACCAGTTGTCACCCGTCAGCGTCGAAATCGAACGGTTGATGGTCAGCTTGGAAAATCTATCGCTGGAAGGGAGTTCACTGGAACCTGGCTTATTGGAACGTATCCGCATCAATTTGCAACGTGTTTCACAACTTCCAAACGAATCCGATGAACAAGTCTATGGCTGGTGGAATGATCTGAACGATGATTTTGTGCGATTGATTGAAAATTGCCAGGACTATATGGCAGATCTGAGTAGTGTCAAAGCTGAGGAGATGATGCGCACACAACAGTTTCTCCTGTTTAAGGACAAGCTGCTCAATTATCTGCGCAATTTTATTTCAAGCCTTCAAAAAAACGGCGAACTGATTCGATACATGTTCTTATCCATTGAGCCTTCACAGTTGGATCGACTGATCCAGCGGCTAGTGGATTATGAAATGAATATTCCTCGGCTTAGTGAGACGCGCGATCCCAATACTGTGCGTGAAAATCTTTATGATCGATTTAACAGTATTCAAACCTGGTTTGGAAAAGAAAATTATCTAGAAAGTGAAGCTTTCCGCCTTTTGGAAACCACCAATGAGATTATTCGACGGATTACCCGATATGCGTTGCAGATGAGTGAGCAAAGTGGTTTTGCCATGAATCGGCGCGAAGAATATCGCAAAGTTGCCCAGTTGTTTTTGTTATGTGATGATCTTGCCATGGCGCATTGCATGAGTGCCATGGTTTTCGGTATCGAAAAACCACTGCATTATTCATTTATCCGCCCACGACTCAGTGATAATCTTAACCAAAGTATCTTTGATGAGGCTGCAGCAGACATTGAAATCAAACCGCGAGTCCGTTCGTATCGCGAAAGATCGAATCGCACTGCGATCAGTGATACAGCGAAACAACGTGAAGCTATTAAGGCAGAACTTAAGGCTCAAATGGAAAAAGATCAAGCGCAACTTGAGCAACTCGAACATGATGGGCGAATTGATTTTTCTACGTTGCCACCCGTTACACCCCAGATTCGAGCAACGCTTTTAAAATGGTTATCCGATGCACTGGAAAACGAATCCCGTTCCAGCAAGACCGAGTTCGGTCGAGCGTTTTATGTTGATTTAACGCATAGTCAGGAAAAATGCGTGGTACGATCATCTGACGGTAATATGGTCATGCCATGTTTCACCATTGTTTTTGAATCTGCGGAGCTTTCCTTATGAAAGTCATTGAAGAATTATTGAGGCGGCGCTGGATTCTTAAAAGTGAAGATCCAAAACTGTATTATGCTGTACGCGATGAATTGCCGAACATTCGTAAATTTATCAATGAAAAGCTGGGATGTACCGTCATTGAGAATCCCATGCTTATCAAATTGGAAAAAATACCATCGATTCCGCTTCCATTTATGGGGATCAAATCATTTGATTCTTCGATAGAATATGCATATTTGTGCATTGTTCTGATGTTTCTTGAAGATCGGGATGCATCCAGCCAGTTTATTCTATCTCAATTGACCGAATACATGAGCACAGCCTTGCCGGGAGATATCACGGATTGGACTCGTTATGTGAATCGACGTATGCTGATCAAGACACTCAAATTTGCGGTTGATTGCGGTTTGCTGAATAAATCTGATGGTTCAACCGATGCATTTATGGACAGTGAACATGGTGAGATATTGTATGAAAATACAGGTGTTTCACGTTATTTCATGCGTGTTTTTCCGAAAGATATCATGACGTTCCAATACCCAAGTGATTTCGAAAACAGCGATTGGTTTGAAGGGGACGAAGAAAGAGGAATCGCTCGGCGTCATCGCGTGTACAAGCGGTTACTGTTCACTCCGGCATTGCTTCGCGCTCAAGGACTTGAAGAAGATTACGAATATATCAAAAATTACAAATTCCGCCTTGAGGAGGAGTTTGCCGGTATGTTTGATGCACATCTGGATGTCTATAAAGGTGCTGCTTTTTTGTTTGAAACAGAAGAATCGCATATGGGGGATGTATTCCCGGATGAAAGCGGATTGTCGGATGTGATCCTGTTATTTTCAACGATGGTTCAAAAAATGGTGAATCAGGGAGAATGGAAAGCCAACCATGATGACACCATCGCGGTGGATGATATTGAATTTTTGCAATTGATTCGGAAATGTCGCAAGCAGTATGGCAAAGGTTTTTCCAAAACACTGCGAGAATTGTCCGATCATGAATTTGAGGAAGCATTGATTCAACGGATGGTCTATATGCAGTTGATTCAAAGTGATCTCAAGCATCATTTATGGATACTCTATCCATCCTTTGGTTTATACGGCGGCCATTATCCGTATGATTATGATCAAACTGATCCGATCAAATCCACAACGATTAGTAAACCATTATCCAAAGAAAGGAGATTAGCGCATGACAAACACAATAAACAAGTGGCAAAGCAATCGCTTTGGTCTGATTAATTTCTGGTTTTACGAAGATCAGCATTTCCCATTTGTCAACGGACGTATTTTATTGCGTGGTTCCAATGGCAGCGGTAAATCCGTGACCATGCAAAATATCATTCCGCTATTGCTGGATGGCAACATTTCGCCGGAGCGACTGGATCCTTTTGGTACACGTGATCGAAAAATGATTACCTATTTATTGGACGAAGATGATCCAAGGGAAGAGCGGATCGGTTATTTGTATTTGGAATTCAAACGCATTTATACCGAACAATATCTTACGATTGGTGTGGGCTTACGTGCACGCAAAGGAAAACCACTGGATCGCTGGTATTTTTCGATTACGGATGGACGGCGGATCGGTCATGATTTTCTGCTGTTTCGTCAAACTGATGAACGGATTACGTTATCTCGTCGGGAATTGGAAAACCGATTGGGTGAAGGCGGTGTGATATTTGATCGACAGACGGATTATTGTTCATTTGTCAATCGTGAAATTTTCGGTTTTGAAAGTGATGATGCGTTTGAGGATATGATCGATCTGTTGATCCAATTACGTACCCCAAAACTGAACAAAGACTTCAAACCTTCCGTGGTATCGGATATTTTGAATCAATCACTGCAGCCTTTAAGTGAAGATGACCTACGACCGATGAGTGAATCCATTGAAAATATGGATAACAACACCATGAATTTGAAAAATCGTCAGGCAGCATTATCTGCTGCGATGAAAATCCAACGCGCTTTGGATCAACTCAATCGGAAATGTCTGTTTGACAAAGCAAATCGATATGTGGAAAATAACCAACAGATCGAAGATACGCAAAAGCTCATCGAACAAAATCGGGAAACGATCCAAAAGGAATCTGCACACCTGGCAGCATTAAATGGTCAGACCAATGCACTCAAAGCTCAGCATCAGGCATATCAAAAAGAGCGGGAAAGTCTACAAAAAAGTGATGCGTATGCGTTAAAACAACGTGAAAGTGAATTGAGTGCGTTGATCAAGCAGAATAATGAACAAATGGATCAAAAGAGAAGTCAACTCGAAGTCAAAAAGGAAAATGAGATCAAAGCGGACGCACGGTTGAAAACACTGGTGGAAAAGAAAGAAAACCAGCAGGATGCCATCAGCGATGATCTGAATGATCTGGATGAATTTGCGACAACGATGGCATTTGATGAGCATCTGTTGTTCAAGCAGGAATTGCAGGGAAATATGGATTCTGCATATGAGTGGTCGAACCATATTTATCTGTTGGAACAACGCCATGAAAAGATCGGCAATGGATTGGATTTGCTCAAACAAATCGATACGGTGAATCATACAATCGATGATTTGTCCCAAACCAAAGATGGATACATGCGCATACTGGATGGATTGAGGCGTAATGAAAATGATGCATTAACTCAATTGCATGATCTTTGCAATGACTGGAAAGAATCGGTTTATCGCTGGAATGGATCAAACCAGCAATTGCAGTTAACTCATGATCAACTGGCAGCAGTGAGTCAATATGGTGATCACTTTGATGGATCTCATGAATTTTCTCAGGTCAAAGATATCGTGTTTCGCGCCAAGATGATGCTGGTTGAACCATTGAATCATCAGATCATGACATGGTCGAACCAGAAAGATGAATTGATACAAGCACAGCATCAGGTCCAACGAGAACTGGATGAATGGTTGAACCATAAGGAACCTGAACCCGAGAAAAGTCAGAGTGTTATTGATAATCGCAACCAATTGGATGCATTGGGTATTCCCTATGTCGAATTTTATAAAACACTTGAATTTGATTCATCTGTGGATGAGCGAACACAAGATCTGATCGAAGAAGCATTATTGGAAATGGGCATATTGGATGCATTGGTCATCGATCCGATTTATAAAGATCAGGTTTTGAATATGGATCCAAAAGGTAAAGATCATTACCTGTTTATGCATGGATCCGCTAATACTTCCGGTTTGAACCAATGGTTGAAATTGGATGACGCGCATTCGGATCTGTTTACCAATGAACCCTTGATGCATGTATTGAACAGCATCTCATTTTCATCCTCCATGGATTCAACCACTGCACCGACTACGCAGATTCATACCAACGGATTTTATGAATTGGGAATACTAACGGGTAGCATCACGCATACGCACCATGCAAGTTATATTGGTTCATTAGCGCGAGAAAGACACCGTAATCAGCAGATCACATCCTGTCAGCAAAAATTATCTGGGTTGAGTGCGATGATCTTGGAACTGGATCGATCGATTGCATCCAATCAGGAAAAACTGACTGTTTTAGACGACGAATATGATACGTTGCCGGATGATACACTGCTACGCAATCAATGGCGAAAAATCGAAGATCTTCGCCATGAACAGCAACGCTATCAGCAGGATATTGAAACGGTCGAATCCAACTTGATCAATGCCAATGAGACGTTACGGCATTTAAGAACGATGATTACCACGCTGGCGACTGAGCTGGGTTTAGCGGATTCTAAGATTGTTTTTGAGATGGCGTTAGATGCGATGATCGGTTATGAAAAGACACTGTATCGACTCAAGGAAACCCATAATCTGTATGTTGAAAATATGAGTGGTATTGGTCAAGCCAGTGATGTATTGGAATCCATCCGCTATGATCTGGATAATATCCGCTATGAAATGAACCAGCTAGATGCTTTAAAACACAAATATGAAGCCGAACATCAATCGGTGATCGATCAGCTGAATCTGACGGATTATCAATCCATCAAACAACGCTTAGATACCTGTATTGATTGGTTGAACCATTATCCAGATATGATCACTGAAAACCAACAGGAAATCGATCGTTGCACGTTTCAGTTGGATCAATTGAATCAATCGACCGAGGTGGCAGAAAAGAAATTAGCCACTCTTTCTGGAATGAGCATTTATCTACAACGTGTTTTCCAAGCTGAACGTGATCTGGACTATGTCCATTTTGATGATGGTTCAACCAAGGCATTACCAGCCCAAACCATTGTCACTAAACTGCAGTACAAATACACTGGCATCGCCACGGATGATGTGGGATTGATCAGCGAAAATGTAAACAATGCCGTTTTTGAAAACCGAGATCCTTTGGTAGATTATCGGATCCAGCGGATGTATCGATTCACGGATATGGTTGATTCAAATCACCCCGAAATCCCTTCACCGCAGCGCATGGACATCACTGCAACTTATCGCAGTGTAAGTGTTGGTTTTGACCAATTGATCCATTATCTTCAGGATGAAATCAATGCGTTACAGGATGTTATCAAAGAAGAAGATCGCCGTTTGTTTGAAGAAATACTGGCCAATACCATTTCCATCAAGATCCGTGAACGGATCAACGCATCTAAAGGGTGGGTCGAGAACATGAATCGATTGATGGAACGCATGGATACCTCCAGTGGATTGAAGTTAAGGCTACAATGGCACCCCAATACCGGGGAAAACGAAGCTGAATTGGACACCAAGGAACTGGTGGAGTTATTGACGATGGATTACCATCTTTTGCGTGAAGATCAGGGTCAAAAACTGATTTCTCATTTCCGTTATCAAGTCGACAAAGCGCGCAAGGAAAGCAAGGAAGGCGTGAATACGATCACCTTCAATGCGTTGATGAAACAAACACTGGATTATCGCAACTGGTTTCGGTTTCGTTTGTTATACAGCAAGGATGGCAGTGGTCGCACTAGAGAATTGACCAACAATGTGTTTGGTACGTTTTCCGGTGGTGAAAAGGCGATGGCCATGTATGTGCCGTTGTTTTCTGCCGTTGCAGCCAAATATGACGCTGCACGAGCAGATGCGCCACGGGTGATCCCATTGGATGAAGCTTTTGCAGGTGTGGATAATCGGAATATCCGGGATATGTTCCGTTTGATGAGCACATTGGATTTTGATTTTTTGATCAACTCCCAGTCTTTATGGGGAGATTGCGATACATTAGATGGCCTGGCCATTTATCAATTGGTACGACCAGGGGATGCGCGATTCATTACCGTGATGCCGTATGTGTGGAATGGGATCAAACGGATCAGTGTGAATAATGAGGAAGAAGTGGAATCCATGGGAGTGATGATGCATGGAAATTGAAGCGTTGGTGATGTATCTTAAATCCTGTGACTGTTTTATCCAATTGATGACAGGATTTAAAGCAAAATATGAATCCTATGGTCGTTTCGCTGGAAAGGTAAAGGTGGATATCCAAAGTTCACATGATCTGACCATGCTGGAAGGCTTGATGCATCGTTCTTATCATGGCCAAAACCAAGTCACAATATCAGCTGATACATTTTTAAAGGCATTATCCAAAGGACGCTATGCCAATATCGATCCCAAGACATTATTGGATGCTTATTTTGGTTATACCATTCAATCCAATGTTCAACAAAAGTACAATGAGCGTATCCACCGCATCAATCAATTGAACCAGGTAAAAAATACCATTCCATCAATAGTCGAACCATTCCAACAACGGATTGCTCACCCGTTGGATATCCAACGGGTGATTCAATGGTTTGATCAGTGTATTCAATGGTTTAGCCACGATGATGCATTATCTTTCGATGGTCAATCCATCTTAAATTGTCTTTTACACCTGGAAAAGGAAAATAGTTGTTTATTCATAGAAACCTTGCCAATCGTCGCGATATTATTGGCAATTTTACCATTGGATGGCGTTTATCTATCTGTGGTTGCAGCATGGTTATGCCATGACCCCCATGCTTTTGACAGAGGTAATGCACTTGAAAATCTGTTGATGACGACCATCCGTTATTGCAGTACACATCTATCGACCGATACAACTTTGATTGATTTGTTTCCAGCATATCAACGTGAACATGTGATGTTGGATGGCGGAATATTGATCAATGATCTTTCCAATACCGTTACCATAGCCGGATTACAGGCCAAAGATAGCAATGGTTGCAACCATATTGGATTACAGGATTTTTATGATCATCGTCAATCCATTCAATTGTCTCTATCAATGATCCGACAGTTGAATGCATGTTATGTTCCAAATCATCGCCTGTTTATCGTTGAAAACCCCTCCATTTATTCATTGATGTTCTTTCGATGGGATGGTTCCTATGGCTTGATGTGTGCCAATGGTCAACCGCGATTATCGACACTAACCATACTGGAAAAAATGAAAGACAACCGAACTCAGATCTATTACGGTGGTGATTTTGATCCGGAAGGTTTATTGATTGCGCAGAAACTTTGTACGTTTTATGGGGATGGTTTTCATTTCTGGCATATGGCTCCAGATGATTATGAAGCCGCTTTACCCAATAAGCCGCTACGTGAGCGGCGCATCAAAATGCTGAAAAATATAACGGAATCGCGTTTGATCGATACTGCGAAGCGCATCCGTGAGCACAAAAAAGCCGGTTATCAGGAAGCAATTTGGGAACGTTATATCAACGATCCGCTGCTTTACTCGAAAAACGGATAACAAAAAGGTCGAAAAAATAATAATGACTTTCGATTGTGTGTTGAAAAGGCTATCTGAATTGACCAAATGATCAGTCCGATATCCAATTTTATCAATGTTTTAGCTGACGATACCCAGATGGATCAATGCATTGGCTATACCATTCTGATCTACCGGGGTTGTGACATAGCTTGCCTTGGTTTTCAAGGCATCGACGGCATTGCCCATGGCCACGGTATTCGCTAAAAGATCAAACATTTCCATATCATTGTAGTGATCCCCAAAGCCGACCATGGCGTTTAGATCCATATTCAGATATTCCGCCAGTGCGGATATTCCGGTGGCTTTGTTGATGCCATTGGGGACGATGTCATACCCACCAGCACTGGCGGGGATGAATTGAAGATCAGTCAAGGGGATCAGGGATCGAATGATCGTATCATCTCCAAACAACATGGCAGTAAATGGTAATGTTCCGTTTAGATGGCGGTTGGTTTGACCAAAAATCATGTATTTACTATTGACGGTTTTTTTGTAATCTTCCGTCAACCATCCTACCCCTTGCGGTTTGGTATAAAAATACATGGCATCATCGAATTTGAACATCAAGGATAGATCATAGCGGATGGCAGCCTCAGTGAGCAGATTGGTATCATGCAAACTGATGGTATGGGTATCGATCATCGTGTCATTGTGACAATCCACCACACAGCATCCACAACATCCCACCACATAATCCGGATGCAACTGATTCAAACTTTCACCCAATGCGTAATGGTTTCGACCAGTGGCAATAGTGATCTTGATCCCTTTGGATCGCGCAAGTGACAGTGCCTTTATACAAGAAACGGGTACTTCATCATTTTCTGGTATGACCAGTGTTCCATCCACATCAAATATGAGCATCTCAATTGGTTTCATAGAAGATATTCTATCCTAACAACGGATGGTTGAACCATATGGTGTAATGGATTCACATGAATCTTAACTCTTTTTTAGTACCTTAACTATGTTTGAGTTAAGATACAAAATTTGAGTTAAGATAAAAATGTTATACAGGATATAGATAAGCTACATCAGTGCTGCATGGAACGATGGATCAAAATGCCATGCACAAAACCTAAAAGTAACAGGAAAAGCAATGTCATCCAGGAAGTAGTGAGTGGGGTCGAATAAGTCAACCATGTAATGGTAAAACCACAAATTGCAATGACCATGGTCGCGCCCATGATCACCATGGTCCATAACCATTGGATCTTTTTAAGAGAATATCCTAGATTTTTCAATAATTGTGCATCATTTCTCAATCGTTTTCTAAAGAATCGATAAGCTATGATGATCAGGATGAAAAGGCTGATCGATCCAACAAGACTCATGATCCAAACCACCGTTGAATTTCGATAATCCTGTTGCATTTCCACGCGATCCTGGTCCATGGTTACGAATACACCGCCATCATGGTCTAACCATTGATTCCATTGATCCAGTTTTTCCTGGATCTCGATGGTTGGATCATAAAACAGCATGATCTCTGGAAAAACCGCACTGGTCGTATCATAGTAATAATGGGAACTCAATGGATCCATCCCGATCGGTGTATTGGTAAATAAGACATAATGATCACCCAATGGATATTCCAGTATCCCACTGATCTTGACCATTTCCATCGTGGCTTGAGAGGGTCTGGTGTTGATTAACGTATCATAGTTTTCTTTGGTCACACCACGGATCAGGCTACTGTGATGCTGATAAGCATACATATAGATCGGAAAGGATGATCCGATCAATGCTTCGATATCACTGGCATAACCATTGATAATAAGAAAGTCCGCCAATTTCTGATCAATGACCACTTCATCATCCGTTATCGGCATGTTTCCATATTGCAAGGGCAGCGTTTCCAAGTGGGGATTCAGATGGATGATATCGACCTGGTTGCGTCGCAGGTGGTTTTGACCAGTATACCCTGTGGCGGCTTTATCGATAAAATCCACACCCAGATAGTGATCCAAGGGCTTTTCAAGTACAAATGGGGCATCCCAGGGGTAATTGGGAGCATCCAATTCAAATTCTTCATGGTAGAAGGTTTGATAGATACTGCTCATTTCTCGATCCCCGAATGGTCGGTCGAAGACAGTTTGACCATCGACGGTGATGGTACTCATCACTTGATATTCACCGGATGTGCGTGCAACGATCCCCCATAAGGAAGGATCATCCTCCATCCATTGCATGAGTTCAGTCCCTTCAAATACCGGATAATCGTAATAAAAGTTCAACTGTCCTTCGATCGGATCATTATGCAATGGATAACTCATGATCATGGTGGATCCATGATCATAGGCATCATATAATTCGCTGGTTCGATCACTGGTCAGTATCAAGGAAGCACATATGGTCGAAGCCAGTACCAAAAGGGTACTCATGAAAGTCAATAAAGTCAGTTGGATCCGTTTGGATTTGATGTAAGTCCATGGATGAAGGATGGGGTGATAATCAACGGATGAACTTGTTTCATCATGGATCTGACAAGTGCGGATATGCAATGGTTGGACCATAAAATCAATGATCCCATCCATATAATGGTCCATTTCATATTCATCATGACTGATCCAGATCACCAGATGGTTTTTGGCATAGTGACGCACATATGTCATGATCTGATCACGGATCTTTTGGTCTAACCCTGAAGAAATCTCATCCAGGATCAATATCTTGGCATTGCGTTGCAATGCCATCAATAATGCCAAACGTTTTCTTTGACCGATGGAAAGTACTTTGGCTTTTTTATTTGCTTCATTGGTCAAACCAAACGCATCTAATGGTTGATCGATGCATTGTGGATCGGTTTGAACCATCTTCAAATGATCCGCAACGCTCAACTCATCAAATAAATGGACATGATCACTGATATAGACCACCCGTTTGTTTCCACTGATGGTTCCTTCATAGTCCCGATCCAATCCAGCGATCATTTTGGCTAATGTGGTCTTACCACAGCCGCTTGGTCCATAAAAAGCGATCAGTCCAGTTTTAGGAAATGGAATCGAAAGATTTTCAAATAATGTCAAACCGGTATCGAATTGTTTCTTCTTGATCTGGATATTCAACATGACATGTTTCCTTTCATGGTTTGATAGTCTTTGAATAATATTTTTTTATTTTGTTTGATCAGTGCGATGGTATCGGCCATTACTACGGATGATATCAAGGATAGGCTCACGATCGCTGATAACGTCAACGTGATGATCTCAAATAATACGAGTGGCAATACCATCATGATGGTCGTTAATAGCATCCATAATATATCCATGGTCAAAACCACGCATTTGATCTTGGTCAACGATATCGAATACAGACATAACAGGGATAATGCAGATAGATCATAGCGATATAAGCGATTGAAACCATACATGGTCAAACCAAGAAGTAAAAGAGTTACGATTATCGTGATGATATCAAATAGCATGCGATACGTCGAAACATGGGTTTCAAATGCGTCTCTTTCTTCCATGTACACGGATATCGTATCGATATATTGGTTTTCCCCCATTTCTAAATTCCATTCGATCATCGGTAAACGGACCGTTTGTAAAAACCAGTTGAGATTGGTCTGCATCATTCGATCGTATTGGCTAGTCGTATCATCATAGGATTGGTCTTTCAAATATTGATCCATGGCCGAAGCATCATAGTAATATACACAACTGCTACTTTTGGGTTCATCCACGATGGTTTCCACCACCATGGTCACTTCATAGTCCTTTTTATCAATGGTATAGTGCATGGTCAATGGAGAATGGGTGGAGATCCCACATAAAGTATTGGCCACCAATCCCATGGATGATAAGGGTTGATCCAAATCGGCATTGGTGGGTAATGGCAATACTCTTCCTTTGAAATTTCGAGTAACCGGTTTAAGGTTAATATTGGCAAAGATCGGACCATGGAGCCAATCATCATCTTTGCTTTTCGTATTGGGTCCATGTAATACGCTAAGATCTTCCACATTAAAGATCATCATCCAGGAATCCGAAAAGCGTTGCTGCATCGTCGGTGGTTGTAATTGCAAGGAAAGAGAATGGTACAACCATAATGCAACCATGCTCATTATGGTGATTATTAATGAAAACAATAATGATCGAAACCAATGGTATTTAAAGACCAATTTCTTCCAACGTGGTTTGACCATATATCGTTTGGTTTTATGAACATAAGCTTGATCACGATGGTCATAGTCACAAATCAGATGAGTATCTTTGATCGTATAGAGTGCATTGGCATAAGTGTCGATCAATTGTTGGTCATGGCTGGCGATGACCACCGGATGCTTTTTTGCCAGTTTTACTAACAATTCCATCACGATCTGTTTATTGGTTTTATCCAAAGATGCCGTGGGTTCATCACATAAAAGGATATCGGGTTTATAGATCAACGTCCGTGCAATGGCCACCCGTTGTTTTTGACCGGCGGATAATGTGGATACTTTTTGATCAAGCAATGGTTTTAATTCCAATTTCTTGATCACAAATCGCATGGTCCGGTTGAGCTTGGTTTGACCAAGGCAGATATTGTCCAATACACTCAATCGTTCCAATAACGGATAATCCTGCAAGATCATGGATACCTGCAATGGATCAGTGATATGACCATGAGTAGGTTGGTCCAATCCAGCAATGATATTCAATAACGTGGTCTTACCGCTACCACTTTGACCCGAGAGAAAAACGATCCCGTTTAAACCAAGATCGAGATTTATATCATTTAAAATCAAATTATTATCAAAAGATTTATATATTCGTAATAATCTCATAAATTAAGTAGAGGTCGGATAAAATATAAACTTTTATTTTCCATTTGAAGCAAGTCTATCTTGGCTTCGCTCAACGGAATAAGCCATGATGTGTATTTGTTCATCAACGCATATTGCTTCATAAAAACAAGAAACTTTAGATTTAATTCCATCCATAAGTAGTCTGGAATTTCCTGTATGATATTGAAGTAACATAACAGGATTTCTTTTGACGATTTCCTGTCGGCTAGCGCTTTAAAAAACTTAGTGATATTTAGATTTAATGGATCCCTTGAATTTGTAATCAATAACTGACTGTTTATATCGTTCCATTTATTCGGTTCGCAAATATAAACCAACATTAGATAAATAAGACGTTTGGAATTAATTAACGAATTATAATTTTGTTTCTTTATTTCGCTCCAGGCAGTCTCAAAGTTTTCAGAAAGCAAATTTGCATTAATCAAAAAATCGTCACAATAAGATATAACTTGTTTGAACCCCAATTCCTCTGCCATTTCTTTGATATTTAAGATGGTTAGAATTGCGGGCTTATATCGAAAAGACCATAATTCAGCATAACATTGCATTATCTTTACGGAGATGCACGTCAATAGATATCCAGATGATAACAACCGGTCGATTTGATCCTTAAATATACTTTGTTGTAGATGGGGATTACTTCCATAACAAAGAAGTGCATTAAAGCAATTATTTACCACTGCAACTGCGTAGCGGATGGAATTAATTTTACTCGTTAATGAAATGCAATCGGCATCTATAGGGTGAAGTGGCAAAGGTACAAGACGAGTGCTTTTCTGATAGTAAAAGTGAGAATATGTTAAAACTTTTAGAGCAATGGAGATATAAGGATCATATAACTCTACTGTATCCAAAAGGTTGATCAATGTGATTAAACTTGAGGTTTCGTTATGAATATAAAAATTCTTTAATGCATGGGAAGCACAATAGTAATCAAATTCATGATAATGAACAAAGTCTGGCAACTCAGCAAGGTGAGTTTTTAGATCGTGAATATTTTGTCGTAAAGCTAGGTCAATTAATTTATAAAAACTGATCTGATAACATTTGCATTGTGTGTTATCAATACTCTTAATATGTTGAATTATATGGAGAATAGTACTGTCTGAGATTGCGATTTCACCCGTTTCTACCTTATATAGGTAAGACCTAGATATATGATCTATTCCAATTGATTGAAGATAGAGCACATATTTTGATAAGGAATACTTTCGTTGTGATCTGTCGTAACAAATTATGAAACGATATAAATCATTATAAGATTGTCTGCTTATAGATTCTAAAGTTTGCATTGTCACCTCGTTAAGTTTTTAACTACTTCAATTAGAGACTTTAAAATGTGTAATAAGGAAGACTATATTGTTATAGTTTTGTTTTAAATCATATTGGCAAGGAATGTTGAATAGTATGAATGCTGACTAGTATGCTTAATATTATGGTCCATATTAAAGAATTGTTAAGGAAATTTTGGAAGGTTGGAGCATAGTAATTATTAGAAATATTATGTTAAAAGTGCGTTACATATAGTAACGCACTTTTATGTCACTATAACTAGGGAAGAAGGTGCTCGTGTTTACTTTGAACTGGTCCGACGGATTTGCTATATCGATTTCCGCAATATGTACACAGGTAATCCTGGTATTCCTGGAACTCATAATAGAAATCGACTCCGTTGTATCCGTGAATACATGGAACTTCAGTTTCGACAAGCATTTTTACGTAGACTTGACCGTATGGATTTACACCAGTACGTCCACACGAGGAGCAAATAGATGCTCGTGGTTGAATGGATGTGCTTAATTCTTCAGCGCTAACCGGCACAGATGCAAGAAACGCTAGAAGTGAAGCAAAAGCCAAAATTTTCTTCATTTTCTAATTTCCTTCAATTTTACGGTACAAGATGGTGATACTCCGAATAAGTGCGCGTGGTAAACCAGTTCATTTGACCACAATAGGTACATAGTGCACCGGATTGGTCGGCATAAGTTATCTTATCGTCTAATCCGGTCATTCCGTGTACACATGCGACTCTTTCGTATCCGAGGGTAATCGTTTTAAAATCACTCGCTGGCATAACACCAGCTTTTCCGCAATGCATACAAGGGGACAAGCGGGGCGTTACGGTTTCGCATTCTGCATTGACTGAAAATGGAACAGCAGCTAAACCTAACACCAAGAGGAAATAAAGCTTAATCTTATTTCTCATTGATCTAACCTCCATTATTTAAGTAAAATCAGTCGGCCGAATGAATCAATTGGATTTCTTTTTACGATTTCACAATACATGGATATTTTGTTATGTTCAACGGTTATAGATCATGTTTTGTTCCTAAACGAGGGAATGTTGAATTTAAACAGGGAAGCGAATGGAGTGAATAATACAGTATGAATTCAATTCAATTGGGAATATCATTCACATAACTTTTATTCTTTTTATTGTGAAAATCTGTTTAAAATAGATAAGAAATGGATAAGAAACTGGTAACCAATTATCTTTACAATATTCTCTATCAGATCTTTGTCGTGGTCACACCATTGATCACTGTGCCGTATGTCACCCGTGTGTTGGGACCGGAATATCTGGGCATCAGCGATTGGACGGGTGGTAATGTCCAATGGTTCATCCTGATCGGTCAGTTAGGGGTGTCCATCTATGGCAATCGTTCGATCGCTCAGGTAAGGGATGATCCAACCAAACGCAGCCAAACATTCTGGGAAATCTTTGTCATGCAGATCATTTCCATGGTCTTATCCATGGTGGCATATGGTATTTTCATCTTTGTTGGCAATGCCCCACAATATCGCTTATATGCAGCGATCCAATTGATTTCCTTATTATCGGTATCCTTGGATGTGACGTGGCTATTTTATGGGATGGAAGATTTCAAGAAAGCTTCGATCCGTAATGTCATCATCAAGTTACTATCCATCGGATGTATTTTTACCATGGTCAAATCAAAACAGGATTTGGCTTTGTTCATTACCATCAATGCACTCAGTGGAGTGATCGGCCAATTATGGATGTGGAGTCAGGTCAAGGAGTATATTGGTTGGACCACGATCTCCCTGAAAGGGGTCTTTTCCCATTTCAAACCCAATTTCATGTTATTCATTCCACAGATCGCTACTAGTATCTATACGATGCTGGATGTCTCCATGCTGGGCTATCTCAATACCACCGATCAAGTCTCGTTTTACCAACAAGCCCAACGCTTCATCAAAATGTTTTTATTCTTTATCACATCCATCGGCTCTGTGATGCTACCACGGATCACCAATCTCAATGCGCATGGTAAGACCAACGAGATCATGCATTATCTTTCATTAACGCTACGTATGGCCATTTTTCTAGCTTTACCCATGATCGCTGGGATCTGTACCATGATCGATACGTTCATTGGCTGGTTTTTGGATCCAAGTTTTGCCATCGTTCCTTTTTTGATCATTGCCACTTCTCCGATCATTTTGTTTATTTCCTTATCCAATGTCTATGGTACTCAATACCTGCTTCCCATTGGCAAAACCAAGATCTATACCGGTTCAGTGGTCACCGGTGCCTGTGTCAATGCCACATTGAATGCGTTATTGATGCCCGGTTATGGTGCATTGGGTGCCATCATTGCATCTGTGATTGCTGAATTTTCCGTCACCTTCGTCCAATGGGTCTATATCCGTAAATTCACCACCATCCGTCTTGGTATGGATTATTGCATCCGTTATCTTTTATGTGCTTTGATCATGGGGTTGGTGGTCTATACCATCGCCCACATGCTACCCTATAACTTCTTATCCAATATCCTCTCCATTGGTGCAGGCGTTGCAGTTTATGGTTTAATGGTAGTGATGTTCAAGGATGATTTTGCATTATCCATGCTTTCAAAAGTGAAGGGCAGGCTGATCCGTCATGACTAAGATCTCCGTTATCGTTCCCATCTATAATGTCAAGGAATATCTTAAAACCTCCATTGGTTCCATCAAGGATCAATCCTTTGATGATTTTGAATGTCTGCTCATCGATGATGGGTCTACCGATGGCTCGGGGTTGTTGGCCGAAGTGATGGCCAGAGGGGATGCCCGCTTTACGGTCTATCACAAACTCAATGGTGGTTTATCCGATGCCCGCAATTATGGCTTGGAACGTGCTAAGGGTGAATTCGTATTGTTTTTTGACAGTGATGACGCTTTGGATCCCAAATGCCTGCAATATTGTTTTACGGCGATGAAGCGTGATCATTTGGATATGGTGATCTTTGATTACAACCAAAACTGGATCCAAGAAAACCGCAAAGAAGTCATCGCCAATAAATATCCCGAAGGTACGGTGACCTCTCTTGGTAAAGACCATGCGTTGATGACCAAGATCGCCAATGCCGCCTGGAACAAGATGTATCGACGTGATTTGTTTTTGACCACCGGGATCCGTTATCCCAAAGGCCATATCTATGAAGATTTAGGCACCACGTATCGCTTGTTGTATCATGCCAATCGGGTGGGATTCATTCGTACACCGTTATATGATTACACTGTTGATCGTATGGGTAACATCACCTCCTCGATCAATTTAGAAAAGTGTAAGGATGTGTTGTATGAAGCGAAACTCAACAGTGATTATTACCAGAAATTAGGTGTATTTGAGACGTATTACGAGGAATTGAAATACTTAAGCGGCATCAATATCATGGAAACGTTACGCAAATGTATCCAACTTCCCTACGATGCTTCGGTGGCAGATTTTGTAGATGCGTGTTTTGATTATCTGAAGCAAAATTATACAGAATTTCCAAGTTGTATCTATGATCTGACCATCCGTAAGGATGATTGGATCTATACGAATCGATATATACTCAAAGCGTATTTGATGTTGCGAAATAAGATCAAGGGGTGAATGGGATGACCAATTTAATCAGTATCGTGGTACCGATCTATCATGTCAAAGATTATCTGACGAATTGTTTTGATTCATTGCTGGATCAGGATTTTGATGGGTATACCATCATGGCGATCAATGATGGTTCACCTTATGGGGAACAGGAGATCATTGATGCCTATGTTCAAAAGTATCCAGGATTGATCCATGGCTATACCAAGGAAAATGGTGGATATGGATCAGTGCTCCAATATGCGATCGAGAAGATGGATACGCCATACTTTATCGTCTGTGACCCGGATGATACCTTACAAAAAGATGCATTGCGCACTTTATACGATGGTTTGACCAAGGCCAACGCCGATATCGCTGTTGCTTGCAAATACTATGTCTATTCGGATCATGATGAATCAAACTATCATCCGGTGGTCAATACCGATTATTTCAAGATCAACGACGGGGATATCGGCGTGGCGGATACCATCACCATGGATCCGTTTTATTTCATGGATCCTTCCCCACATGCCAAATTGTATAAGACCGAATTGCTGAAAGGTTGTGTATTCCCGACGAAGATCAGCTATACCGATAATCTGTTGTATTACTATGGTTTGACCAGGGCAAAACGAGTGGTCTATCTATCCAAAGGATTATCCAATTATTTGATCGATCGTCCGAATAATTCCATGAGTGTTGCCACAAAACCCAGCGCGATCGATGCGAATCTTGATGTCTTCATTTCCATTTTGCGTCAATGTGATCATCCCCACAATGCCGGTATGTTCTATTATCGGATGTTTGAATCATTGAAATGGTTATTTGAACAGATCGCGACCATGGATGGCGATCATGATGCCAAGCACGCCAAAGCGATGAGTCTTTACAGTGGATTCAAATTATTATGTGATCATTATGATCAAATCAAACCCTATTACTCCAAATACAGCAAAGCCCGCTTTTTCCAGAAATATCGGGAAACAAGCGTATTATCCGGTTCGTATAAAGCCTATGTGAACTGGGTCAACCATGTCTATCCGGAAAAATGACCATGTCGAGCCCTGATTTGACCATCATCATCCCCGTCTATAACGTACGGGATTATATCCTGGATTGTGCACGAAGCCTGCTTGAACAGACATATCGTGATTTTTATTGTATTTTCGTAGATGATGGGTGCACGGATGATTCGATCGCATTGGTCCAACCATTGATCAACGATGATCCTCGCTTTACGATCCTGCATAAAGAAAATGGTGGTTTATCGGATGCCCGCAATTTTGCCTTTGATCATATCCACACGCCTTATGTCACTTTTTTGGACAGTGATGATTGGATCGAGGCAGATCATTATCAAAAGATGATGGATTTGATCCATCAAGGCGATGATCTAGTCGTCTGTGATGTGCAGTATCGCTATGAAGATGATCCAACCAAAGACTTCCGTATGAATGGACTGTGTCCATGGCCTTGCAATGATGATAACCATCGCGGGATCCTTTCTCCCATGTTTGCCTGGAACAAGATCTATGCATCCCATTGGTTTGTTCAAGATGGATTGAAATACCCCAAAGGATTATGGTATGAAGATCTTCCGGTATCCACGCTTATTTTTGCCACTGCAAAAAAAATCGGTTATTGTAACCAAGTTGCCGTCAATTATCGCCAACGTAAAGGTAGCATCATGTCCAACACCAGTGGTAAACGCTTATATGAGATCTTTACCATATTGGATCTGGTACGAACCACATTCAAAAACCATGGTCTATATCAATCGTACTATCCTGAGTTAGAATATCTGCACATCGAGCATCTACGCCTTTATGGCATGTTCCGTTTCTTACGCAGTCAAGATGCCGATGATCTTTACCATAAAAGCGATGAACTCCTTCAACGTGAGTTTCCCAATTATCGCCAAAACCCTTACTTATCCAACCTGCCGCTAAAATATCGGCTATTTATTCGCCATACGGCATTGCTTAAAGGATTGATTCATTAAATGCGTACCCGTTATACCTTTTACAACTTTTTGGTTTCGTTAATCACATCCGTGATCCTGCCTATCGTTGGCATGCTGAAGATCCGGATGTTTATTGACGTATACGGGCAGGCGTTGAACGGGTTGCAATTGACCATCGTCAATGTGATCACATTTTTGAATATCTGTGAGATCGCTTATTCCCTGGCATTTCGTCAGTTATTGTTCAAACCATTGGCCAATGATGATCGCAACTCCGTTTTGAAGATCTATTATGGTGCCCGAAAAATATTCAAGATCACCGGTACACTGGTGATCGCATTAGGGATCATCGTGGCATTCTTCTTTCCACTGTTTTCCGATTCACCACTGGATTATGGGGAAACGGTGTTCATGTTTATCGTCTTTTTGTTGCCCTATGGTCTTTCCTATTATTTGATGGGTCCGAATTTTGTGATCATTGCCGATCAGAAGGAATACAAGATCAATATTTGGATCCAAACCATTGCCATATTGCGTATGGTGGCGATGGTGGTAGTGATTTATTTGCGTATGCCGTATTACGTGGTCTTTTTCATTGAAGGTGGACAGGTATTATTGGCGAATTATGTCGCATATAAAGTCGCATTGAAACAATATCCATGGTTGAATCAACCCTGTGATGATCATGATCGCTCATTTTTACATAATGCTAAATATACGATCATCCAACGTCTTTCGACTCTGGCGACCACCAACACGGATAATATCGTGATCGCGATGTTTATGGGTTACAATGCCGTTTCGATATTCGGTAACTATTCCTATTTGACGAATGCGGTCTCTAAAATCATCCAAAGTGCCATCACCTCGCCGATCAATTCCTTCGGCAATTTGTTCAACGATGAAAAAAGTGATGCCTATTCGGTTTTTACCGAGTACTTCAATTTTGCGGTGTTGATCGCATCGATCATATCCATCTGTGTGTTTGTGGCGATGCCTCAATTCGTCTTTTTGTGGTTGAGACGACCGGATGAATATTTGGTCACAGTACCGATCGCATTGTTATTCGCATTGAATCTGTTTTACATGACCATGCGGGAAACGGTGATCATCACCCGGGATTCCAATGGGTTGTTTGTGGATGCCAAAATCAATGCGTATGTGCAAGCCATCGTCAAGGTGATTTTGACTGTTGTTTTGATCGTACCCTTTGGATTTGTCGGCGTATTATTGGCGACGTTTTTGACCAACTGGGTGGTGGATTTTCTGTATAATCCGGTGTTGGTCTATCGGAAAGTGTTCCATGCCACCCCATTGAAATACTACAAGATGGTCGGGATCCGTTTATTGATCGCAGCTGGGATCACAGTGGTGGCTTATATTGGTTGGCAACCGTTCGCTGCATTTGCCCAAAGTGGTTTCATCCCGTTTTTGATGTGTTGCGTGGGACTGGGCAGTTTTGTGCTGGTCAGTGCCGTGGTGGTGTATGCCATTTGCTTCAAGAGCTTCCGAAATTTGTTCGTGCGCATGCGTTTGCTGTTGTTCAAACACTAAGATTTATGAAGGGTAGCGCAACTTCATGGTTCAACCATGAAAGTAACCGCTACCATTTTCGTTTTCGGTGGTAGAATAGCGGAGTAGGAGTTAAAACGCAAATGATTACGTTAGAAAATGAAGTATTGAAAGTGATGTTTACACCGATCAGTGGCCAGATCACTTCCGCCATCCGCAAGGATAACGGTTATGAATATGTCCATGATGGAAAAACCGGATGGACTCAACAGAATCCGATACTGTTTCCGATGGTATGCTCCACCTTCAATGGCAAACAGATGTTTGACGGAAAAATCTATAGTATGGGAAAACATGGTGTCGTTCGTCATGCCAATATGGATGTGGTGGAACAAGACGAAAACCATGTGGTATTTGAATTGACCGATAATGAAGATCGTTTGAAGCAGTATCCCTATCATTTCTGTTTGCGTGTGACATATACGTTGCATGGGGATACCATCCATATCGACTATGTCGTTTCCAATCGCGATGGGAAGACCATGCCATTCCAATTCGGGTTGCATCCAGCCTGGCATTGCCCATTGAGCCCCGATCAATCGTTTACGGATTACTATCTGGAATTTGAAAAAGAAGAGCATGCACATTCGTTGATCGGTCAATGTGATTTGGATGGTCAGACCATACCGTTGAATTATGATATTTTCAAAAAAGCCCCAACGGTGCTTTATACCGGCTTGAACAGCAAAAAAGTGAGTTTGACCGATGGCACCCATGGGGTCAGCGTCAATTTCGAAAAATTCCCCTGGATCGCCTTTTGGACACCAGGTGAATCCCGGTTTTTATGCATCGAACCATGGGTCGGACATGGCGATCTGGATGATGATCCCGATCAGACCATGGTCGAATTTGCATCCCGTGATGCCACACTCTCCTTAAAACCCGGAGAAGCCTGGGGCATCGATATCGATTATCGATTGTTCTAAAACGAGACAAAGGAGGTAATTATGAAAGTCATCGTTGTAGATAATTATGACCAGATTTCTGATGAGGCATTCAAGGTCATGAAATCCGTGCTGGACAGCAAGGAAAATCCTGTGCTTGGTCTGGCAACTGGATCCAGCCCGATTGGTTTATACCAACGCATGGTCAAGGATCACAAGGAAAACGGCACATCCTATGCCAATGTATTGACATTCAACCTGGATGAATATGTCGGCTTACCGAAACATCATTCCCAATCCTATTACACCTTCATGCATGAAAATCTATTTAACGGCGTCGAGATCCCGGAAGCCAACACGCATGTGCCTTTAGGGGATACCGATGATCTGGAAAAAGCCTGCAAAGATTATGAAGCCAGCATGGACGGCCATCATGTCGATATCCAGTTATTGGGAATCGGTGCCAATGGTCATATCGGTTTCAATGAACCGGGTACACCATTCGACACATTGACCCACATCGTGACCTTAAAGGAAAAGACCCGCAAGGATAACGCTCGTTTCTTTGATCCCTTAGGCGAAGAAGTGCCGACCCAGGCCATCACGATGGGGATCGCCACGGTCATGAAAGCCGGAAAGATTTTATTGGTCGCCAATGGCACCAATAAAGCCAATGCCATCAAAGCCATGGTCGAAGGTCCGGTGACCACCGATTGCCCGGCATCCGTGTTGCAGAATCATCCGGATGTGACCGTGATCGTGGACAAGGAAGCTGCTTCTTTATTGAACAACCACTGATTCACAAGTCGAATCATCGAAATATAAAGCACCGAGATAGCATTTCGGTGCTTTTTTAGATTGTTTTTGTTAGAAGTTCTTTAGTAAAACTATTTTTAGTAAAAATATAGGCAACCGCCGAATCGGTTGCTTTTAAAATGGTTGAAACAGATTCTATTCATGTAATATTTCGATCGATCAAGTTAACCGAAAATTCACATATTTTATATAAACCCACATTGAAAATAGACGCCCTTGCGTTATAATGAAATCACTGATATAGGAGGAAATGTAAACATGTCAGATGTAAAAGTTGCGATTAACGGCTTTGGTCGTATCGGTCGTTTGGCTTTCCGCCAGATGTTTGGTGCTCCGGGCTATGAAGTTGTCGCGATCAATGATTTGACCAGCCCGAAAATGTTGGCTCACTTGCTGAAATACGATACCGCTCAGGGTCGTTATGCTGGCCACACAGTTGAAGCTGGTGAAGACACCATTACTGTCGATGGCAAAACTTTGAAGATCTATGCTGAAAAGGATGCCGCTAATCTGCCTTGGGGCGAATTAGGCGTCGACGTTGTCTTGGAATGCACCGGTTTCTATACCTCTAAGGAAAAAGCCAGTGCACATATCAAGGCTGGTGCCCGTAAGGTCGTTATTTCCGCTCCTGCCGGAAATGATCTGCCGACTATCGTTTACAATGTCAACCACAACACCTTGAAGCCGGAAGATACCGTGATCTCCGCTGCAAGCTGCACCACCAACTGCTTGGCTCCGATGGCTTACTTCCTGAACAAGTATGCTGAAATCGTTTCCGGTATCATGACTACCGTTCATGCTTATACCGGTGATCAGATGATTTTGGATGGCCCACAGCGTAAAGGTGATCTGCGTCGTGCAAGAGCTGGTGCAGTCAACATCGTTCCAAACAGCACCGGTGCTGCTAAAGCGATCGGATTGGTCATTCCTGAACTGAATGGCAAACTGATCGGTAGCGCTCAACGTGTTCCGGTTCCGACTGGTTCTACCACGATCTTGGTGGCAGTTGTCAAAGGCCATGATGTGACCAAAGAAGGCATCAACGCTGCGATGAAAGCGGCTGCTGAAGGCAATGACAGCTTTGGTTACACTGAAGAACAGCTGGTTTCCAGCGATATCATCGGTATGACCTATGGTTCCTTGTTCGATGCAACCCAGACTATGGTCAGCAAGATCGACGACGAAACCTATCAGGTCCAGGTCGTAGCTTGGTATGATAATGAAAACAGCTACACCAGCCAGATGGTTCGTACCATCAAATACTTCAGCGAACTGAAATAATCGCAACCATTTGAA
>CALVCY010000096.1 GCA_944326175.1 uncultured Erysipelotrichaceae bacterium | reverse complement strand
ATCGACCCCCTCCTAAAAGGTTAGGCTATCGACTTCGGGTATTACCAACTCCCATAGCGTGACGGGCGGTGTGTACAACACCCGGGAACGTATTCACCCTGACATTCTGATTCAGGATTACTAGCGATTCTAACTTCATGAAGTCGAGTTGCAGACTTCAATCCGAACTGAGATGACTTTTCAGAGATTCGCTTGTGATCACTCACTTGCAGCTCGTTGTAGTCACCATTGTAGTACGTGTGTAGCCCAAGTCATAAGGGGCATGATGATTTGACGTCATCCCCACCTTCCTCCGGTTTGTCACCGGCAGTCTCTCCTGAGTCCCCAACTGAATGATGGTAACAGAAGATAGGGGTTGCGCTCGTTGCGGGACTTAACCCAACATCTCACGACACGAGCTGACGACAACCATGCACCACCTGTCACTCGGATATCCTCCACTATGTCTCCATAGCTTTGCCAAGGATGTCAAGACTTGGTAAGGTTTTTCGCGTTGCGTCGAATTAAACCACATACTCCACCGCTTGTGCGGGCCCCCGTCAATTCCTTTATGTTTCACACTTGCGTGCATACTCCACAGGCGGGATACTTATTGCGTTAGCGACAGCACTGGGTAACCCCAACACTTAGTATCCATCGTTTACAGCGTGGACTACTAGGGTATCTAATCCTATTTGCTCCCCACGCTTTCGTGCCTGAGCGTCAGTTACAGACTAGCAAGCCGCCTTCGCCACCGGTGTTCCTCCATATATCTATGCATTTTACCGCTACACATGGAATTCCACTTGCCCCTTCTGCACTCTAGTTCACCAGTTTCTAAGCCTATATGGGGTTAAGCCCCACGCTTTCAACTTAAACTTAGCGAACCGCCTGCGCACCCTTTACGCCCAATAATTCCGGATAACGCTTGTCACCTTCGTATTACCGCGGCTGCTGGCACGAAGTTAGCCGTGACTTTCTGGTAAAGTACCGTCACACACCGAGTCGATCGGTGTCATTCTTCCTTTACAACAGAGCTTTACAATCCGAAGACCTTCATCGCTCACGCGGCGTTGCTCGGTCAGGCTTGCGCCCATTGCCGAAAATTCCCTACTGCTGCCTCCCGTAGGAGTTTGGACCGTGTCTCAGTTCCAATGTGGCCGTTCACCCTCTTAGGCCGGCTATGCATCATCGCCTTGGTGAGCCGTTACCTCACCAACAAGCTAATGCAACATAAGCCCATCTATTCGCGTTTTGAACCTTTAATCATTTCAAGATGCCAAGAAATGACCTATCCGGTATTAGCATACGTTTCCATATGTTATCCCAGACGTTATAGGCAGGTTGCTTATGTATTACTCACCCGTTCGCCACTACTTCAATCCAGCAAGCTGGATCTCCATCGTACGACTTGCATGTATTAGGCACGCCGCCAGCGTTCATCCTGAGCCAGGATCAAACTCTTCATTTGATTTGCTCGTAAATTAAACACTGACTAGAGTCAGTTTTATCAAAAATTAAAATTGACGTTGATTGGTTTCTTATTCAGTTTTCAAAGATCACTTTGCGCTGTTTCTTAAGCGCGCTTCACTATGATAGCATTAATTCAAACTTTGGCAACAAAAAAATTAAAATTTTTCCAGGCAAATTTTTCCAGGAGCAAATGTCATTTTTATTTGAGTACGATTTGATGATTTCTTCTTTTTTTTAAATCAAGCAAAGACATCACTACAAGATACAAAAGATATCGATTCCCTTGGCAGGAATCGATATCTTCAGATTCACGGAAATTTAGCGATTCAACAAATCCTCACGAACCACATTACCTGCATAGGCGCCGGAAGTCAGACAATTTAGAATATGTGCACCTAAACCGATGTTACTCAATGTAAAATACCCAGCCGATCCTGCGCCACCGCACGCATATAAATGTTGCACGGATTCGCCATGATTATCCAATAACACATTTAGATTTTCATCGGTAAAAACAGCAATGTCCACACCACCAGTGGAAATCGCATTGACTTGTACAGCATAAAACGGTGCTTCTTCCACTGGTGACATCCATTCAAGCGGCGTATCAAACTGTGAATCCGATCCACTATGATAATCGGAATTATACGTATTCACGCTTTCTTGCAGATTCTGCGCATCAATGCCGGCATTTTCAGCCAATTCTGAAATGGTGTCACCACGCCAAGCAAGACCGTTTTCATGTAAGAAATCATAGAAGCGTACCCCTTCATGTGTGCTATCAAAAATCATATAGCTTTTACCGTCGTGATCCAGTAACGTCATCGCCATGGTATTGCCACGAATCGATTCATCCATGAATCGATTTCCATCACTGGTAACAAACATGGCAGGCATCGTATTATAAAGCAATGCTTCTTCGCCAAAATGAGCCAATACGGTATTGTAACCCAACACGATGTGGCCATCGCTGATCGGGTCATGCACATTATTGACAGAACCTCCCAAGGCGCTGATTTGCTTTTGAGCAAAACTTTGATCTGCTTCAGTCTGAGCATTGACGATATTGACGAAATTGTCTGGTAAATACATTTCCACAGTTTCGTCATCCAAACCCGCATAACCGCTCGCCAAGATAATACGATCAGCGAATATATCATATTCACCATCCAAATCAACGACATGCACACCCACTGCGGTATCACCATCCATAATTATTGATGTTGCTGTCGTCTCATAGCGAACCTCCACACCTGAGTCATTCAAAATATCCGTCAAAGTGGATGCAAAATAGGCACCGCCTCCGTATATGTCATACCCATCATCACCACTGCGTACACCAGTTTCAGGATCAGCAACGACACTACTCGAAGTATAATCACACCCCCCATCTGGACAAAGACGTGAAGATGACTGGACGTAACCATCCTCACCATGTAGATAGAACCCTCTGGCCATCAATCCGTTCAAAACCGTTGGAGAATATTTGACCAAACGACGCAACAATGTTTCATTGATCACGTCATTATATTGTGGAAATGTAGCCACCAAAGAATCCACCAGTTTATCCGGATCCCAAGATTGGCCGGTATACTCGTTTAACGCTGTTCCAAAGTACGATGCGATATATCCACCGCAGATGGCCATATTGCCACCCATATATCCATTGGATTCTACGATCATCACATTCAACCCGGAATCCACATCTTCAAAGTTTTCATTCGTTTTGGCTGCCAATGCCGCTGTCATTCCACTGGTCCCACCACCGACAACCAATACATCGGTATATACATCTTCTTTATCTATGCGTTCGTTTTCTTTGTTCCATGCATCGAGATTTCCGTTGGCTTGAATGATGCAATCTGCTACAGCATTCAGGATTGCCGCAGAAGTCAAAGTTGCACCAGAGACGGTATCAACCGTCAATGATTGAGCATCAAGAATCCGTTGCGGCATCTGATCAATCGCCGCGTCAGAAATATATGGCGAATCATTGCTATCAAGAACTTGAATATCCGTAATCGAATCCGAATCGACCGTGACCGCAACACTTATATCATGCTTGGATCCATGTGCGGATGCGGTATAAGTTCCTGGTGTCATTTCTGTATCGGAAACATTTCCTTGTGCTTTCTCCAAAGCAACTTTTACCGCTTCACGAACACCATCGCTAGTTAATGTTGCGCCACTGACGCCATCGATGGAAGTTCCATTAGACTCCAAAATTTGTGTTTTTAATGTTTCTGCCGCTGCGCCACCGATGTTTTCGGTTTCTCCACTGACATCCAATTCGACATCAACGATATCGGTTTCATCTACGGTCAAAGTGACAGAAACCATTCCGTTCATGCCACTACCACTTCCACTATATGTGCCTGGTATATAAATCGCTGTGGATGAAGATTGTGTTTCATTTTCAGCAGTACAACCACTTACCGATAAGATCAATAGCATGGACAACAACCATTTGGTCCAACCTTTGTTATTCATAACCCCTCCATTTCATATTCAGACTCTAGAGTTTGCTTCTTTACTGTAGTCAAATCGATAAGTACAATCAATATGCGTAGCAATGTTATTCATTATGCCGGATCATTCCTTTTGGTTATGATAAAAATAAAAAAAAACGGATCGTTCGATCCGTTTGCTTTCTATGGTCGGGACGACGGGATTCGAACCCACGACCTCTTGCACCCCATACAAGCGCACTACCAAGCTGTGCTACGTCCCGATTGGATTGCTCAACTACTTTAACATACTTTTGAACAAATGGAATACCCTTTTCGCTTAAGCCAGCGATATCGATAGTCGAACCATGGTAGAATTGGACCAGGAGGATTGGTTATGATCAAACAGCGCAACATTGTCGTATGTCTTATTCTTTCTCTATTTACTGGTGGTCTATACTATTTGTATTGGTGGTGGGTCACCAACAATGAGATCAACGAAGCCGCACAAGTCAATGATCCAGGATCTTTTACCGTATTGGTATTGAATTTCTTCACCTTGGGTCTTTATGGATTCTACTGGTCGTGGCGGATGGGTAATAAAATCGATTATCTGCGCAATGAGCCATATGGTTCGACCAATATCCTGCTATTATTGCTCCATATCTTCGGTCTAGGACTCATCACCACTTGCTTTATCCAAAACGAACTCAATCACTTGGTCTACATCGAATACTAAAAACATGCCCCTTGATTTCAAATATCAAGGGGCATGGATTTATCAGACGATATAATCCAATATCACGTTCCACTTTTCAAGCAAACGTTGCATGGAATACGCTGCATTGGCGCTGCTGGTCGATGGTAAGGCCAAATGCTTCACATCACTTCGTCCATGATCATATCGGGCAGCCGTTTTACCATTGAGAACGATCAATTTCAAATGCGGAAGATGCAATCCATCGATATCGGTCAACATGACATCGCATATGGAATCATCCGCGCTGCCATGGATCCGACAGGATTCGATCACATCATACAACCCGATATGATGTCGTTTCAAAAATGCTTGCTTTTCCGATAAACTGGTCGGCACCGTTTCATCCAACAACGTTGCCAACAAAGGATAGAAGCGATTCGATGGATGACCATAATAGAAACCCATTTTTCGGCTTTTGACACTGGGAAAGCTTCCCAGTATCAAAAGCTTTGTATCGTCGAATACGAATGGTCCAAACTCATGGCAGGCATGGTTCAAACCATCATCGATCGCTGATCTTACCACCCTTGGTTTCGATCTCATTGACCACTGCATCCTTGAATGCTTCCACATCCATGCTTTGTGTATTCTGTGCACCATGGCGACGCACATTGACACTGTGGTTACTGGCTTCCGCATCCCCTAACACCAGTACTAGCGGAACCTTATGCACCTGAGCATCCCGCATGCGATATCCCAATTTCTCATTGCGCGCATCGACTTTCACCCGGATCCCCGCATTTTCCAACACTTTGGCGACTTCATTGGCGTAATCAACATGATTGATCGGATGCACCGGAATGATCTGCACCTGCGTTGGAGCCAACCACAGTGGGAAGTTTCCGGCATAATGCTCGATCAAGATACCCATGAAGCGTTCAATGGAACCAAATACCACGCGATGGAGCATGATCGGTGTTTTACGGGAACCATCTTCAGCCACATATGTGCAGTCAAAACGCACCGGCAGGTTCATATCCAGCTGGATCGTTCCACATTGCCATTCTCTTCCTAAGGAATCGATCAGATGGAAATCCAATTTTGGTCCATAGAACGCACCATCTCCCGGATTGATCTTGCATTCTCTACCGGCATCTTCACATGCTTTCTTCAACGCTGCTTCACACTTGTCCCAAACAGCGATATCGCCGATATAACCACTTTCGGGACGAGTGGACAATTCGATGGTATATTTCAAATCAAAAACAGAATAGATCCGATCGATAAATTGGATCAGTTGGATCACTTCACTTTCCAACTGGTCTTCCGTACAGAAAATATGGGCATCATCCTGGGTGAATGTCCGAACGCGAAACAACCCATTCAGGGCACCACTGGCTTCATGACGGTGGACTTGACCCAACTCACCTAAGCGCACCGGTAGATCCCGATAGCTGTGTAATGAATTTTTGTAAACCAAGATCCCGCCTGGGCAGTTCATCGGTTTGATGGCAAATTCGCGATCATCGATCATAGTCGTATACATGTTGTCTTTGTAATGATCCCAATGACCGCTTTTTTCCCATAACTCTTTGCTCAGCATGATCGGTGTCTTACAAAACAGATAACCGGCCTTGGTATGTTCCGTGTACCAGAAATTTTCCAATTCATTGCGCATGATCATGCCATTGGGTAAAAAGAATGGGAATCCTGGACCATATTCACTGAGCATGAACAATTCCATTTCACGGCCCAATTTTTTATGATCGCGTTTTTTGGCTTCTTCCAGAAAATTCAGATAATCATCGAGTTGCTGTTGGGTTTCAAAGCAGATGCCATAGACACGTTGCAGCATCTTGTTGTTGGCATCCCCTTTCCAATAGGCACCGGAAACCTTGAGCAATTTGAAATACTTCATCACCTTGGTGTTTTCCACATGTGGACCACGGCATAGATCAGTGAAATCCCCTTGGGTATAACAGGAGATCACAGTATCCGATTCATCCATATGATTGATCAGATCGATCTTATAAGGGTCATCATGAAACATTTGAAGGGCTTCGCTCTTGCTGATTTCATGACGAATGATCTTTTTGCCGTCTTTGGCACACTTTTTCATTTCTTTTTCGATTTTTAAAAGATCATCATCGCTTAAAACTTGGTCTCCTAAATCGATGTCATAGTAGAAACCATCACTGATGACCGGGCCGACCCAGAATTTAGCTTGCGGATAAAGATGCTTGACGGCTTGAGCCAATAGATGGGCACAGGAATGGTTGAGAATGGATAGATTTTCGTCTTCTTTGATATTGATCATGGATATCCTCCTTAGTTGATGATGGTTAAACCATCGATAAACGAAAACGTCCTTGACTGTTCTTGACAGTCAAGGACGTGAAGGACGACACGTGGTACCACCCGACTTTACAATTGGTTCGACCAATTGCCTCATTGATGCGGGTAACGTCCGCTTACGTCATGTTTTGCATGCTCTCCCAAGGAGTAATGTCACAACTGCTGTCATTGTCGCACCGACCCAATGATCTCTAGTTTTCCAGATGGTTATGACACCATGTCTTGATCAACGATTTACAGGTTTTAGTTTAATCATTGCAATGGTGTTGTCAAGACTTATGCAATGGTTTCAACCAGAGATAAAGCAAAACGTATCAATCGAGACCATAATGGACGATGCATCTTACGATGCAATGTTTCAATCATGAATATACCCTGAAACGATAGAACGTTTCATATACATAGTGATTGCAAAATAGAGCAGATAGATGCAAAGAATCAGCATGGTACAACCATAGACGGTCCAATTGCCATTCATTAAGATCCCATTGGTAATAAATGATACAAAATTCAATCCAACAACAGTATGGATCAAAGATAAGAACAATGGTGCACCAAAGGCGATCATGGTTTTGAACAAAGTGATGCGCATGCAGGTGGTCGAACCATATCCAATACGATATATATGAACAATACTTTCCTTCTCATCCACAGCATCACTCAATTGTTTCAATGCAACCAATACCCCACACGTTAATGTCAGTGCCACACCGATGTATAATCCGACAAATGCCATCACAATACCGAGCATCGATGCGGAATTCAATGTACCCAGTCGGGAGTCGATACGTGTATAGGGACCAATAGATAATGCCTGGCTCAAGGCTGCATCCTGGTTTGAACCATCATAATAATTGGCCACCATATAGGATGCATAGGGATGCAAGGAAGTTGCATCCATATTGACGATCAATTGGATAGTCGTACCATTACTCATCGTGCAATAGCCTTTATCAATGATTTGATCAACGCCACGGTTCAATATGGTTTGACCAACCATTAATGTTTCATTTTGTTCCAGCATGGTCTGAACCATATCACCATAAAGCCCATATGCTTGTTCATCCAACGCAATGGCAAAGCTGTTTTCTGATAATTCTAATGACGGATATCCGCTGGCTTGCATGATGCGGTTATAATCCTGTAAGGTCACGATGTCCGCCTCAGTATCAAAATCAAAATTGGGATACGCGGATTGAAATGATTGGCGTTGATCTTTGAGCAGATTCCCATAGGTCATTTGCGCATCGTCATAAACGATGATGCTAGCATACGATCTCAATTGATTCAGATCATATCCGTTATCGCTTAGCACTTCATCCACAGGTTGCACGTATACTGATCATTCTGATACCGTTTGATGGTCATATCAAATGCCATCTCCGTATTCAATGTATCCATATAACTGCTACGTAATCCCATAGCTACACCAAAACAGGATAACGACAGAAATAACGTGATGCAAACCAACGCATACATCGCACCCTGGCGAGTGATATTGACCAATATGGATTTCAATGGATAAAAGTGGATACCATAACGGAAAGACGGAATCCATTTGAGCACAGCCAGGATCACGATCGGTGCAGATTTAAACAGACCATAGGTGGACACGATCCCCAAAGCGATCGGGATCAATAAAATCGAGATATCGTGAGATAGAAAGCGGATATCAAAGATCAGATAATATGCAATCCATAACACCATGGTTGAGACCACCATCATGACGATGCTTGAACCAAGCGATAAATGGGAATGCAGGATCTTTGAATGATGTTGCAATAGACTTATCAGTTCGACCCGTTTGATCATTCGATACTGAATGATCAATGACAATACCATCATCCCTATGGTCAAAACCAATGTATAGCAAAGTGCCGACCATGAAATCGTAAATCCCAACAAATTGACATCCACGCCAAATCCCGCCACCACCAGGATATTGATCAATTGGCTTATTGTGATGCCAACCGTTAACCCAATCACCAGTGCAATAACCGTAATCGTCGTGACTTCTTTGATCAGTTGCTTCAATAATGCACCATGCGCAATCCCATTTAACAGCAACAATGCAATTTCTTTACTGCGCCGTTTGAACATGAACGCGCCACCATAAACGATCAACACCATAAAGATGATCATCACCACCACTGAAAGAGAACGCATCAATAGTGCCATCAGATCCACATAGATCATATAATCGCCACCGCTAGCAGAGAGCAGATGAACCATATCGGCATCACTTAAGGCATTGAAGATATAGAAGATGATAATGGATAAAACCATTGTCAAAAGATAAATCCCATAACCTTTATGGGATAAGAAACGGCGATTCAATGGTCGCATCATGGTTTCACCACCTTATGGACGTGGTGATATCCAATCATCCCGATCATCCCGGATTCAATGATCACTATCTCGTCGATATTGATCATGCGCGCATCCATGTAATATAACATCAATTCCAACACCACGGGCAAAATCACCAACAATGATTTATTTTTACCATGGGCATAATGGATCACACTCATCCCGCTACCGAGATACATAATGGTTTTGATCAACCCTTCGATCAATGCAGAATCACCCTGAGTGATCCAGCTCAATAGCGACGTAAACGGAAAGCCAACATAATCACATTGAGACAAATCCCTTAGAAACGGAAAGACGATCATGATGATGGTCAAACCAGTGATGGATAAATAGAGTTTCAACGCATCGATATTGACACGATATAGCATGGTATCCATCACATCATCCCCTTTTGGGACATCCTCATGGTCTCGACCATATGCAGTATTCGTTGGTAATATTGAAGATTGGTTTCTTCATAGCGGATCAAATGATGGATGATGGTCCCATCATGGATCATCAATACTCTGGATGCATAGGATGCAGCCAATGGATCATGTGTCACCATCATGATGGTCGAACCATAGTTGGTATTCATCTTTTTCAACGTATCCAATACCATCAATGCATTGGCATGATCCAATGCACCGGTCGGTTCATCTGCCAAAACCAGTGATGGTTGTTTCACCAATGCTCGCACACATGCAACGCGTTGTCGTTGACCACCCGATATTTCATCTGGATAGCGATCCAATAACCCTTTGATATCCATGGTTTGAACCATGGTATCGATCCGTTGTTCGATCATTTTCGTTTTTCCTTGTAACCCAATGGCAATATTTTCCAGATTGGTCAATTCGGGCAATAAGTTGAAATCCTGGAAAATATAACCCAATTCATGCAAACGAAACTGTTGCAATGCTTTCCCTTTTAATGTGTTTATATTTTGACCATGGATATAGATCTGACCGCTGGTCAGTTGATCAATGGTGGCAATACACGATAACAATGTGGTTTTACCCGAACCACTGCTACCCATGATCGCAACAAAATCATGCGCTTGCACATGGAATGAAAGATCATTGAGCGCTTTGATCTGATTCTGCCCTTTTCCATAGATCTTCGTGGCATGCTCAACAGTCAAGATTGTTTCACTCATCAAAAAACCATCCTTTCTTTTTGGATGGTTTCATTATCGTTTGATGGATGAAAAGCGTCCTTCGTTCAACATTACGGATTTCTTACAAATTCGTAATGTTGGATCGCACTGACTCGATCTTCTTGATCGTAACCATACCATAGGTGGTCCATTTTTATGATAGAAAATACTGTTTGTACAGCAAACCATGAAATTACCATTCCACCAGTTTAATAAAATGTGGATCACATTGATTCGATCGATGGCGTGGAAAATCGAAGTGACACTGTGGTGGATTGACCATAGTCACTATCAATGGAAATGGCGATGGATAACGCTTCACACATGGTTTTGATCAATGAAAGGCCCATTCCACTGGAATTGGCATTGGTATAACCATTATTACCCGTGAAGAAAGGATCGAAAACATATGGTAGATCATTGGGATGGATCCCTAGACCATTGTCAAAAATCGAAAGTGTCGTGGTTTGATCATTACAAGATGTGGTAAAAACCAATTGACACGATTTATTGGGATCACGGTATTTGATGGCATTGGAAACGATCTGTTCGATGATAAAGGATAGCCATTTGGCATCACTTTGGACCCATGTGGTCTGCTTTAATGGCTCAATGGTAAAACCATATTCCTGCAACGGGGTACGCTGAACCATCAACACCTGATGGATGATGGCTTTTAGATCCACCATGGAGAGTCGAAAATCACGATTGGCATTATGGACCCGACAATAATACAAGATCATATCCAGATCATAGCGCAACCGATTCAATTCCACTTTCATTTGATCATTTTGATCATCCACCATAAGATTCAATGCGGATAACGGTAATTTGATCTGATGCACCCACAATTGCATATATCGCGTCAACTCTTGTTGGTTTTTACGAAGTGCGGCGATGGTGGCTTCCATATTTTCATTACATCCTAAAAGCAGATCATAGATATTTCGACCCAATAGATCATTGGGACGAGCCAGATATTGGGTGATGTATTCACTATGGTCCAATGCATCAAAGGCTTTTTTAAACCGATGGATCGTTAAATGATAGCGGATCATTTCCATTAAAAAAGGAAAAAGCATCCCGATCAAGAGAATAATGATCGCTGTGGTGATGATCAAGGATGAAGCGTGCAATGCATCCAAGATCAATGTCACGAAAAAGATGGTCAAACCATAACATACCAGTGTCAAACCATGATCGAGAATATATTGGATCACTTGTCGCATAACATATATCCACTCCCTTTTTTGGTTTGGATGGTCAATTCAGGATGCACGTGGTCGAGTTTATCCCGCAATCGGGATATATTGACATTCAAGGCATTGTCATTGATATAACTCTCATTTTCCCATAATGCATCCATCAATGTATTTCTTGAAACGATGGTGCCACCCTGTTGGATCAATATGGAAATGATCAACGCTTCATTACGAGTTAATGGCATGGTTTGACCATTGCAAGAAAGCATCATCGTCTTTGGATCATAAACCAATCCATGGTAGATCAATGATGGATCGATAGGATGATATCGTTTCAAAATATTGGCGATGCGTAACATCAAAATGGTGGGATTGAAGGGTTTCGTGATGTAATCATCCGCACCATGACTCATCGACATGACTTCATCGATCTCATCCATGCTGCTGGTGATCATGATCACAGGGAGATCCAATGTGGATTTGATCATAGGTAAAATGGTTTGACCACTTAGATATGGGATATGGATATCCAGCAATACCAGATCACAATGATTCTTTTCCACCCATTGAACCACATGTTGAAAATCGCGACAACGCAATGCGTTGTAGCCAGTAGCGATGCACAATTGTTCCAACTGCATCGCTACGGATAGATCATCTTCCACAATAGCAATGGTATACACCATACTATCCCCTTGTCGCCAGTGCTAGATTACTGACCACTGGCATCAATACCATCGCAATGATCACGATCAATATCAAAATGACCATCCATCGATTTCGTTTCATGGCATTCAGTATAGCACTATCCATACATATCTTGGTCAAATGCCTTGATCTTGTAATAAAATAGAATCAACGAAAGACGAGGATATCAACATGAGTATACCTACTCCCGCTCCCTACATTGCTTCTTTTGAAAAACGCGCATTTGGCATGTTCATCCATTGGGGGCTTTATTCCCAACTGGCTCAAGGTGAATGGACCATGACCCAGCATCATATTTCCAAACAACGTTACCGTGAATTGTTCGACCATTTCACAGCTGAAGATTTTGATGCCAAAAAAATCGTGGCTTTAGCCAAACAAGCCGGGATGAAATACATCACCTTGACCACCAAGCATCATGATGGCTTCTTTTTGTATGACACCAAAGGATTCAGTGATTATGACGTCATGCATACCCCGGCAAAACGGGATCTGATCAAAGAATTCGTGGATGCCTGCAACCAAGCAGATATTTTACCAGTGTTCTACCATGCCACACTGGATTGGACCCGGCCGGAATTTGATACGGATTGGGATGCCTACCTGGAATACATCCGCAAGTCCGTCGAGATCTTATGCACCAACTATGGTAAGATCGGTGGATTATGGTTTGATGGCAACTGGAGCAAGAAAGGCGCCGATTGGAAATTGGATGAATTGTATGGCATGATCCGTCGCTTGCAACCAGATGCGATGATCATCAACAATACCGGTTTATCCAACCAAGGCAAGACCGGTCATCCAGAAATCGACTCGGTTACCTTCGAACAAGGTCAAGCCACCCCGATGAATCGGGAAGGCATGGACAAATACGTCACTGCTGAAATGTGCCAGACGATGAACCACCATTGGGGATTCTGTGAAAAAGATCTGGATTATAAGAGTCCACGCCAAATGATCGAACGCTTATGCCATGCCCGTAAAGTCGGCGCCAATTATTTGCTCAATATCGGTCTAGGTCCTCAGGGTGGCATCACCAAGATCAGCGAAGCATTGTTGGAAATCATCGGCCAATGGACAAATATGGCCAAGGACAGTTTGTATGATGGCAAGATCAGCACGATCCAATGCAATCACGACAAAGACTTCGTTCTTGAAAAAGATGGAAGTGCGTATGTGTATGTCCATGATCTTCCCTTGCTTGGACCAAATGATGTCGTGGCGGCCTATGAAAGCAAAGATGAGAACCACATGCTGGATGGGGTAAAGCGCACCATCAAATCCATCGAATGGATCGACAATCATGAACAATTGTTGTTCAGCCAAAATGGGGAACATGTCACCTTCCGTGCGGTTGGTTTCCCATATGGCACATTCTGGATCGTCCGGATCGCTAAAGTCACCTTTGAATAAAGGAATATTTGAATCGATCTAAACCAAAAGCCGATCTTGTTCAATCGGCTTTTTTGTTGCGATGCAATCCGTAATCCGTATTTAGAGTGATCGAATCAAGTTCAATCAATATCCGTTTATCTTTAAGCGATCCAAATGAAAACGCAGTGCTTCAATCACACTGCGTTTTCATTTTCAAAGGAATCTCCTTTAATGGACTTTATTTACCCAACTTCTCGTTGACGGCAGCTTGAGCAGCAGCCAAACGGGCGATCGGTACACGATATGGTGAACAGGATACATAATTGAGTCCGACTTTATGGCAGAACGCGATCGTCGAGGGGTCACCGCCATGTTCTCCACAGATACCGCACTTCAGATCCGCACGGGTACTGCGTCCCAATTTGACCGCCATATCCACCAGTTTGCCCACACCATGGGTATCCAGTTTGGCAAACGGATCAAATTCATAGATCTTCTTATCGTAATAATCCTTCAGGAACGTACCGGCATCATCACGAGAGAAGCCAAAGGTCATCTGCGTTAGATCGTTGGTACCGAAACTGAAGAATTCAGCTTCCTGCGCGATTTCATCCGCTAACAGTGCGGCGCGTGGGATCTCGATCATGGTACCGACTTTGTAATGCATATCGATGCCACTTTCCTTGATGATCGGATCGGCTGTGGCCACCACGATGTCTTTGACATACTTCAATTCGGCCTTTTCACCGACTAATGGGATCATGATCTCTGGCTCAACGGTCCATTCTGGATGACGTTTTTGCACATTCAACGCTGCTTCGATCACGGCCTGGGTCTGCATTTTGGCAATTTCAGGATACGTGACACTTAAACGGCATCCACGATGGCCCATCATCGGGTTGAATTCATGCAAAGAAACCACGACATTTTTCAATTCATCGAAGCTCATGCCCATCTCTTCGGCCAAAGAAGCGATTTCTTCATCTGTATTGGGCAAGAATTCGTGCAACGGTGGATCCAAATAGCGGATCGTGACCGGTAAGCCTTGCATCGCTTCGTAAATGCCTTCAAAGTCACTGCGTTGCATCGGTAAGATCTTTGCCAATGCCACGGCACGCTGTTCCGGTGTCTTGGAAACGATCATCTCACGCATCGCACGGATACGATCGGCCTGGAAGAACATGTGTTCGGTACGGACCAAACCAATACCTTGTGCTCCGAAGTCATACGCCTGTTTGGCATCTTTGGGTGTATCGGCATTGGTGCGCACTTGCAACTTACGGGCTGCATCTGCCCAATCCATGAATGTTTTGAAGTCGCCACTGATCGTTGCAGGCACCGTTGCGATCTGTTGGCCATACACTTCACCGCTGCTGCCATCGAGACTGAACCAGTCACCTTCATGGTACGTCTTGCCGCCAACGCTGACCGTCTTGGCTTGTTCATCGATCACCAATTCACCACATCCGGAAACGCAGCATCTGCCCATACCACGGGCAACCACGGCTGCATGCGAAGTCATTCCGCCACGAACGGTCAAGATACCTTGCGCCACATTCATGCCTTCGATATCTTCTGGCGACGTTTCCAGACGGACCAATACGACTTTTTTACCTTCATCGGCCCAAGATTTCGCATCTTCGGCAGAGAAGACCAATTGACCGCAGGCTGCACCTGGAGATGCGGCTAATCCATGGGCGATCGCAGTGGCATTTTTCAATGCCGTCGCATCAAAGCTTGGATGCAACAGGCTGTCCAGTTGTTTGGGTTCGACCATCAATAACGCATGATCGACATCCACCAGGCCTTCAGAGACCATATCCACCGCCACTTTCAATGCAGCAGCAGCAGTCCGTTTGCCATTGCGGGTCTGCAACATATACAGTTTGCCCTCTTCGATGGTGAACTCCATATCTTGCATATCATGGTAATGGTGTTCCAGCACATCACAGATCTCTACAAACTTGTCATAGCATTGCGGCATCACTTCTTTTAGATGATCGATGGTCTGCGGGGTACGGATACCAGCAACCACGTCTTCACCTTGAGCATTCATCAAGAATTCACCAAACAGTTTCTTTTCACCGGTCGCCGGGTTACGTGTGAATGCGACACCGGTGCCGCTGGTTTCACCCATATTACCGAATACCATCATCTGTACGTTGACGGCCGTTCCCCAGTCGGATGGGATATCGTTCATCTTACGATAATATTGAGCACGCGGATTTTCCCAAGAACGGAAGACCGCTTTGACCGCTTCGATCAGCTGGATTTTTGGATCCTGTGGGAAATCATTGCCGAGATTTTCCTTATAGAACGCCTTGAATTGAACGACCAGATCCTTTAAATCATCCACGGTCAGTTCCGTATCCAGCTTGACGCCTTTTTCTTCTTTTTTGGCATCGATCAGCTGTTCGAAACGACTTTTCGGCAATTCCATGACGACATCGGAAAACATTTGGATGAAACGACGATAGGAGTCATAGGCAAAACGCGGATTGTTGGTTTTGGACGCGACGACTTCAACGACTTGATCGTTCATACCCAAATTGAGGATGGTGTCCATCATCCCTGGCATGGATGCACGGGCGCCAGAACGCACGGATACCAGCAACGGGTTTTCCAATGAACCTAATTTTTTACCAACAGTGGTTTCCAGATCTTCCAGATAGTCGAAAATCTGTTTTTCGATATCGGCATTGATGGTCTCACCATCTTTATAATAGGCTGTGCAGGCCTCGGTGGAAATGGTAAAACCATTTGGAACAGGCATGCCCAAACGCGTCATCTCAGCTAGGTTCGCACCTTTACCACCCAGCAGTTCCCGCATCTGGCCATTACCCTCAGAGAACTTATAAACATATTTTTCCATTATAGGGATCCCTCCTTATGTTTATACATTTTCAATAAACTGCTTCTGCACGAATAACAGACACTTTTTCATATAATTGCCATCCAGCATGCACTGACCATGGGCTTTGTAAGGGACGACCTCCACGATCCCCGGTGCATTGAGTGCGTTGGAAAGACGATAAACATGTTCCAAAGGAACGAAATGATCGTTTTGACCATGGAAGAATAATGTGGGCACACCATGGATAGAAATGGCTTTTGCCACATCGCTTTGTTCATAGTTAAAATCCGCCACCTTTTTGATCCAAAAGGACAGTCCAGGGATAAAAGTCGTCCCGGGGATATGGAACAAACGGCTCGTCAGCGTTTTCATCTGTTCCATAAAACTGCAATAGCTTGAATCGGCAATGACGCCTTTCAATGCCGGATTGACGCATTCGCTCGAAGCGATCAACGCACTGGCGGCACCCAAAGATAATCCATGCAGGATCACACTGCATCCTGGATCCAATTCACTTAATTCATCGATCCATGCATTGATATCTGCACTTTCTTTGGCGCCGAAAGTGATGTACTCCCCTTCGGATTGACCAAAACCACGTAAATCGATCGTCAATACATGATAACCTAAGGCATGATAGGTCTTGGCTAAGCCTAAAAGTTGAGTGCAATCATCATCATAGCCATGGATCAACATGATCCATTCATGGGCATCATTGCCTGCCGGTATGGTGATACCATGCAAGCGCAATCCATCGCAACTGACAATGAAACGATCTTGATGGACCTGACCTTCCAACCAATTGGAATTGGTGCGATTGAGCACATTGCGGTCTTCCGATACATCAAAATGTGTGACGCCACGTTTGCAGGCTTTTTTGAATATTTCATACGTGAGCTTGAAGTAAGCGGCGATCGCAGCCGCCGATGTGATCGCGGCTGCGGCGACTTTCAAGCCGGTATGTTTCTTTTTACTTTTGTTTTCGTTTTCCATACGACTTACCAAAAGGTTGCTGTAAATTAGCTGAAACCCCTTTCAATTTTCATCTATTTTTTTGACGGTGTCAACTGTGCGATACGGGTGCACACGGTTTGATACTGGGCTTTGTAATTTGCCAGTTTCTCGCGTTCACTGTCCACTTTTGCCTTTGGGGCTTTGTTGACGAAGTTGGGATTGGTCAACATGGTTTGACCACGGTTGATCTCACTTTCAAGATGCGTTTTTTGTTTATTCAATGCAGCCAATTGGTCCTCGATGTTTTCCAAAGCATCGGAAGAAATCACCACTGCACCGAATGTCGTGGGGATCAATGTGGTCGAACCATCGATATGATCAACGACCGTGGCTTTGACCATACGGAATAACAGATCTTTCTGATTTTGTGTCATTTCCATGGTCAAACCATCGTGATCCACCAATGCCACATCCACCGCTAATGATGGTTTGGCGTTAGCCGACACTTTGGCTTCCCGGATCCGTTGGATCATTTCGATCGTAGCATCGATATCTTTCACCTCATCCCGATTTTCCATCTTGACTAGGCTTGGATAGGACGCGATGCAACAACTTTCCACACTACCGGGAAGAGCCGTATAGATCGCATCGCTGACAAATGGAACAAAGGGATGCAACATGCGCACGATCGCACTCAACAAGCCGACCAACGTCTGAGCGGTGGTGGTTTTCAGTGATTCATCTTCACTGTTGAGATTGACTTTGCTCAATTCGATATACCAATTGCAAAAATCATCCCAAACGAAGCTATACAGCGCATTGCCAGCTATGGCAAATTCATACTTGTCCATATTGGTTTTGACCATCGCTAACGTGGCATTGAACTTATCCACGATCCATTGGTTGATCCCACTTAAATTTTCTGGAATGTGATCATCGTGGATATCGGTGGCATTCATCAATACGAATCGAGAGGCATTCCATAATTTATTGATGAAATTCCACGCGGCATCCACTTTTTCCTCGATATAGCGCATATCCTGGCCGGGTGTGGAATTGGTGGATAAAAAGAAACGTAATGCATCGACGCCATATTGGTCGATGACATCCATCGGATCGATCCCATTGCCCAATGATTTACTCATCTTACGGCCCTTGGCATCACGGATCAAACCATGGATCAAACAATCCTTAAATGGCATCTTTCCGGTAAAATGCAAGCCCTGGAATGCCATACGGGCGACCCAGAAGAAGATGATGTCATAACCAGTCACCATCACATCGGTTGGATAATAGCGTTGATAGTCTGCGGTATCATGGGGCCAGCCCAATGTTGAAAATGGCCATAACGCGCTGGAAAACCAAGTGTCCAGCACATCTTCGTCTTGATGCCAGTTTTCTATATCCTGTGGTGGATTTTCTGCACAATAGATCTCACCAGTGGTGTTGTGATACCACACGGGGATACGGTGGCCCCACCATAATTGACGAGATACGCACCAATCTTCGATATTTTCGAGCCATTGAACGAATGTATGTTCAAAACGACTTGGATAGAAATTGATCTTTTTATCCGGATCTTTCTGCGCTTCCAAGACCGCTTGGGCCAATGGCTTCATTTTGACGAACCATTGTTTGGACAAATAGGGTTCGACCACTTCGTGCGTGCGTTCACTATGGCCAACGCTATGCACGATTTTTTCGATCTTGACCAATGATCCATTGGCTTTTAATTTTTCAACCAATGCTTTACGGCATTCATAGCGATCCATGCCTTCATACTCACCGGCTTTTTCGTTCATCGTGCCATCGGGATTCATGCATAAAATTTTAGGTAGGTGATGCCGCTCGGCGATTTGGAAGTCGTTGGGATCATGGGCCGGTGTGCATTTCATGGCACCGGTACCAAAATCCAATGTGATGTAATCATCGGCAATGATTTCCAATGCTTCCCCATTGGCCGGATTGATGGCGTGTTTACCGATCAAATGTTGATAGCGCGGATCGTCCGGGTGTACGACCACACACACATCCCCAAACATCGTTTCCGGGCGGGTGGTGGCGACTTCAAACGTTTCACCGGTTTCCACCACCTGATAATTCATCGTATACATGGCCCCTTCGATATCTTCGTGATAGACTTCGATATTGCTCAAGGCAGTCTTGGCTTTGCAATCCCAATTGATCACGCGTTCGCCCTGGTAGATCAAACCTTCGTTATATAACGTCACAAAGACATGATTGACGGCTTCATTGAGACCTTTGTCCAAGGTAAAACGTTCGCGGGTATAATCCAAGGAATTTCCCAGGCGGGCCCATTGTTTACGAATGGTGGCAGAATATTCGGCTTTCCAATCCCACGCCACTTCCAAAAATTTCTCACGACCGATATCGTAGCGTGATATACCTTGATTTTTCAATCGTTCATCGACTTTGGCTTGTGTGGCGATCCCAGCATGGTCCATACCCGGCAAATACAGCATGTCATAACCATTCATGCGTTTGTAACGGGCAATGATATCCTGCAACGTATTGTCCCAAGCGTGACCAAGGTGCAACTTACCCGTCACGTTGGGTGGTGGGATCACGATGGTATATGGTTTTTTACTAAGATCACCGGCAGTGAAATAGCCTTTCGAGACCCAGTGATCATAGCGGCCGTTTTCAACGGCGTGATGATCATACTTACTGGCTAATGTTTTCATAAATCGTCTCCTTTATCGATATTTATGGTTGGACCATGAAATAAAAACGCGTCCTGATCAAAGGACGCGTGATGCGTGGTACCACCCTTGTTGATGGAAATGGTATGACCCTATCCATCCACTTTGCCATGATAACGGCATGGTCCGGTCAGATCTACTGAGTCGTTCAATCTGACAGCTTGGGGATGACTTTCATACCATGACCTGACTGTATCTTTCACCAAATATACAGATCGCTTTATTGCAGGATCATGGGATTACTCTTCCCTTCAGAGCTGATGCAACCAGTGTAACATAAAAGCCATGGATGATGCCATGGCTTTTATGCATTATACGATGGTCAAACCATCACTGCTTTGGATATGGATATACCCTTTGGCTTTTTCACATTCGATATGATCATGTTTATCAAAATAAGCTAGGATGATATCCAGGAATTCCCGCTCATCCCGTTGGATGATCTTGGCTTTTTTGATACAGTCGAATCCACCAGTGCCACTGGCACGATACGAATTGGTTACGATTTGATAATGTTTGCCTAGATCCAACGGTTCATCCAACACCCTTACATCCTTGACGCGGTTGCCTTTAGGAGCATCGATGATCAAGGTAAAGGATATGCCTTGGTAATAATCATAGTTATAATGGGTTTTTTTCGGAAATTCGAAACGTGGATTGATCCTGATCGACCCTTGCGCATATTGCAGATAATCCATATTGGTTTCGATCAATTCCAACAATGTTTTCCCATCCATATCCAGTTTGACCAAGGTATTGGTATATGGATAGACCATCAACAGATCATGCAATGTGACTTGCTTTTCCAATCCATACGTATTGTTTGCCATGGATGTGATGCTCAATGGACAATCCAGACAATCCGACATGATCCGATTGATCAACACAGGGATCTCGTTATTATGGATGGCCATATCCAGATATGCTTTGGGATTCAATGCCATGGATAAATGGGCAATCGGTCGATTCAACCATGCATTGAGTTTTTCATCCATGGTTTCAACCATAGCATCCTTGATCGCTTGATGATCATACCGTGGTTCGATCCATTGAAAGTCAACATGATCGATCTGATGCGCATCATCGACCACCAGGACCACTTTCGCCAATTTCTTTCCATAATTCGCTGCTTGGAACGTATAGGTCCCATTGATCTTGACCAAATCATGAGGCATGTGTTGATGACCAGTACACAATAGATCCACCGGCAGATTTGATGCAATGCGGTATCCACAGTTTTCGCCACTTTTTTCGACGATTTGGCCATTGGATAGATCTGCTTCATACCCACCATGATAGATCACGATACTGATATCACAATTTGCATTGACTTGATCGATGGTGTTGACCAATGCATCATATGCATCCATGATCGCTATCCCATTTAGATGTTCTGGTTTTTCCCATACGTTGACAAAATCCGTGACAAGTCCGATGATACCGACTTTCAATCCGTTTTCCATGGTCAATACCTTAGCTGGATACAATGGCTTTCCACTTTCATCACACACGTTGATACAGCTTATTTGAGCGTTCAACGCATCCAGATAGTGCATTTGATAATCCATACCATAATTGAAGTCATGATTGCCCAATGTGATCGCATCATAGCCAAATCGGTTCATCATTTGCGCCAAAAAACCGTTATCATCCTGATCCTTCAGATAGGATGCAAGGGGAGACCCCTGCAGGTTGTCTCCCCCATCCAATACTAACGTATTACCATCTTTTTGGATCTGCGCAAAACAATCGAACAATCCATTGGTGGAATCGGCATTGCCATACACATATCCATGGATATCACTGGTATAGTAAACGGTTAACGTTTTCATCCCAAAATAACGCTTACCCTTTCAAGCCGCCACGCGCCACACCGTTGACGATCTGTTTGCGGGCAAACATGAACAGTATGATCATCGGTACGACGATCATCGTGGAAGCCGCCATCATCAATTCGGTATGGGCACCACCTTCGGAAACGAATGCATATAAACCAAACGGCAATGTGCGTACCGACGGATCGGATACCGCCAACATCGGCCACAAGAACGAATTCCACGTTGCGATCGCGTTAAGCAAAATGATCGTGACCAAACTGGGTTTAGCCAATGGGACCATCACCTTCCATAGGTATTTCCAATCACTGCATCCATCGATCTTGGCCGCATAATATAAGCTAGTGGGCACCGAATCGAAGAAGCCTTTCAAAATATACATATAGAAGATCGATGACGTAAACGGAACGATCAAAGCAAAGATGGTGTTATACACCCCTAGATCGATGATCGTACGGTAATTGGTGATCACGATCATTTCAAACGGGACCATCATCAATCCCAATAACAGGCCAAATACGATATTCTTTCCCGGAAAATCCAAACGACTGAACGCAAACGCGCCTAAAATCGTCGTAAACGAACAACAGGATACACACCCGATCATCGCGATCACGGAGTTCATGAAATACGTGGCAAAAGGAGCCATGGAAAGTGCCGTTTGGAAGTTATCCAGGGCAAATGATGTCGGGATCCATAACGGCGGGAACATCTGGATCTGCACCGCGGTTTTAAACGCCCCGGTGATCATCCAGTAAAACGGGAATACCATCACCAATGCACCCAAAGAAAGCAGCACATAGATCACGATCGTGGAGAAAGAAATATTGTGTTTGTGTTTGTGTTGCATATCCTACTCCTTCGCTTTCTTTTCGATATATTTTTGGATCATGGTGAATACAAAAATGATAAAGAACAGTACCACCGCTGCTGCTGCTGCGTAACCATATTCACCCGGCATGCGCACACGGAACTGATAGAAGATGTAATACACCACCGTAAACATATTATTGGAAACACCCGGGCCATTGAATAACGGGAACAGTTCATTAAATACCTTGAATACGGAAATGGTGTTGATGATCAAAACCAGAAAGATCGTTGGCTTCAACAAAGGCAATGTGATCCGAAAGAAAATGGTCCGTTCATTCGCTCCATCCACCCGTGCAGCCGTGTAATACAACGGATCGATATTCTGTAACCCACTCAATAATAAAATGATGGTAAAGGGCAGAATGGACCATATCCCATAAATACACAATGCCGGGAAATTGTAAGTGGTCACCTGCAGCCAGTTGATCGATTCGATCCCGATCAAATTGAGCAGATAATTGATGACACCGCTACGGTAGTTGAACATGAATTTCCATGCTAACCCGACCGCTAATGTGGAGGTGACCATCGGTAGAAAATAGGCGGTCTGATACAACCCTTTGAATTTAACTTTTTGATTGAGCAGATACGCGATCAAAATAGAAAGACACAAGGAGATCGGAATGACGATCAACACATACATGAAGGTATTCTGCAACGCCTGGATGAAATACGGATCGGAGAAAATATAGGCAAAATTGTCGAATCCGATGCCGTCATAGGTCTTGGTGATGTAATTGTAATTTTCTTGGAATGCGATCATGAAAACATTGACGATCGGATACAGTGTAAAAATGATCACTCCGATGGCAAACGGCGCCAAATAGCCAAAGGGTTTGATCTTATCAAACAGCCGTTGTCGTTTTTCCTGCTGTTTGATCTTGGCGATGTCCATCATACGAGACGATCTCCGCTAGTCTCATCAAAGACAAAGACGCCGCGTTTGCCTAATTTCAAATGCAAAGTGGATCCTTCGCCGAATTCATGTTCGGCCGGGATATAGATACGGATACGCTGATCACCTAATTTGACATAAGCTAGACTTTCCTTACCCATGATATAGGTGGTATCAACCACACAATCCACGTTACCGTTTTCTGTGGTCACGGTTGCTGCTTCTGCACGGATGGATAAGATCACGCGTTTACCATCTGCAAGATCGACGAAACGATCATCATGCACAAATGGTCCGTTATCCAATTGAATGCCACCATTTTTAACTACACCAGTGGTCTTGTTGATCGGTGGGTTGCCCAAAAAATCGGCGACGAAGCAATTGGCGGGTGAATCATAAAGATTCTGGGGAACATCCATCTGCTGCAATACGCCTAATTTCATCAAGACGATCTGATCGGAAATACTCATCGCTTCTTCTTGGTCATGAGTAACGAAGATCGTGGTGATCTTGGTTTCTTGCTGGATGCGGCGGATCTCTTCGCGCATCTCGATGCGCAATCGGGCATCCAGGTTACTTAATGGTTCATCCAATAACAATACGTTTGGATTTTTGACTAATGCTCTAGCAATGGCCACACGTTGTTGTTGACCACCGGAAAGTTGGGATGGTTTACGATCGATCAATTCTTCCACATGGACCAATTTGGCCATGGCCATCGCTCTTTCCATCCGCTCGGCTTTGGCGACCTTTTGCAATTCCAATGGGAAGCAAATATTCTGCATGACCGTCATATGCGGATACAATGCATAATTCTGAAAGACCAAGCCAACGCCACGACGATTCGGGCTTAGATCAGTCACATCATTGTCATCAAACAGAATCGAACCACTGGTAACGGGTAGGATCCCACTGATCATGTTGAGCATGGTACTTTTACCGCAACCACTGGGACCTAATAAGGCAATCAGATGACCGGATTCGATTTCAGCGGTGAAATCGGATACAGCCGTGGTTTGAGCGAATTGTTTGGTGATATGTGATAGTGTGATTTTCATAGATTTACTCCTTGATCATCTGCGTCCATACGGTACCATCCACATTTTCCATGGTAAATCCCATCAACGCAGCCATGGTCGGTGCTTCATTGAGCATGGTGGATCGTTCGATGATGACACCTGGATTGACATGTGGTCCGGCCACGATGAATGTGGTCGTTTCATCCTTTTCGGGTTGATAGCCATGGGAAGCTAATGAGTGATGCCATCCCGGTTTGAGATATTCCTCAAAAAGATCTCTACCTTGTAATGTCGAATCAAAACTCATCGGTTCTTTCCCTTCGATCACAAAATCGATGTGATCACTGACCAGATGATATTGATCTTTCGCTTGTTGGGCCGTTAGCAGTGTACCGATATTGTATTGCGGATCCGCTGCGATTTTTTGAAGGAAGGTATACACCGCTTCGCGCAATTGCGGATCGTTTTTGTCTTTCAATTCGATCCAAGCACTCATGGATGCGCTGTGGCAATAGGCTTTCCAGTCGATCAATTGATCGTTTTCATCCGTGGTGATGAAACCATGATCACGTAATAACATATTGAAATTGATATGACGTTTAACATCAGCTTGACCATGATCACCAAGGATCACGAAATGGGTATTGTCATAATCCCCGAATCGTCTTATCCCTTCCATCAAGATCCCCAACTGACGATCATGTTTGCGCAGTTGGGCTTTGACGGCATCATTGAATACCCCATTGACATGTTTGACCGTATCCAGATCACACATTTTGACCAGCATGATATCGTATTGACCATAATCCTCAAGTATATCCAAGGTGATATTGATGGTGAATTCATCGGAATTGCTATCTTCACCGGCTAAATAATGCTCATATTTCCAAAAATAACGATCTAATATTTCTTGAGTGGAATGATCCTTGAAAAACTGGTAGGCATCATCACCTGAATAGGAAACAGGAACGATCATGGGTAGATTGATATCATAATCGCCATCCCCACTGACCGGCCAAAATACACTGCAGGTGGAATAACCATGGGCTTTTGCTTGATCCAACAGTGTCACCGGATTTTTCATCTGTCCTTTGACGGTATACCACGGTGCATGTGGATTTTCCACTTCCACCATTTCATTGTGGTCGATACCATGATGCTCGATGGTATTACCCGTAATGATGGAACAATGACATGGATAGGTCAAAGATGGATAAACCGGTTCGACATGTTTGACCAATGCCCCTCGATCCAATATTTTCTTGAAATTGGGCAATGTGGCCATGTATTCTAGATCGCCAGTACATAATGCATCCAAACAGAATACCACGACTTTGCTTTTGTTCATAAATCCTCTTTCATTGATAAAAAATTGCAATTAATCCAAATAAAAGCTGCCAGGGACCAGCCCCGGCAGCTTACCCTTTGCTGTAAAGTTTTTATTCGTTCATCATTTTGAATGCACTAGTCATTCATCGCCGCTTCAGAACGTTCAGCAGCGGTTTGCAATGCAGCAGCGGCATCGAAGTTGGGATCTGCGGCACCGGTGAACAGTGTCTCTAATTCGTCACGGACTACTGAGCTACCGGTGAAGGTCGGTGTGACCATACCGTCATTGATCTGATCTCCCAATGCATCCAAAGCAATATTGCCACTGATGAATTCCTGATAGGCTGCATCTTCTTGCGTTGCATAATATGGGCTATATGCATTCAAACATTCGACCCAACGTCCATCATTGTCGATGAAATATTTGACAAAGTCAGCGACCACAGCATCGGTTGCATCGTCTTTCTTGAAGCCGATCGCACCACGGTTCCAGTTGACCACCTGACGATGATCTTCATCGATATACGGGATACGGGTGACCGCCACTTCACCACCGATCGCACTAAGATCCATATATGGCAATCCTGCTGAAGAGCCGATATAAGAAGCCAGTGTTCCGGCATTCATGTCGCTGGAATTGTAATCACCGGTGGTCGGTGCGACTTGGAAATAGCCAGCTTGGACACCTTCGGCCCACCACTCGACCCATTCCAGAGTCTTTTCATCATTCCAGAGCACTTTCTTGTTTTCGATGTCGACATATTCGCCATCATGGCTTTGTAAGATCATCATCTGAGCTAGATCGCTCAATGAATCGACGGCCAAGCCGACCATTCCGGTCTGTTCATAGATCGTCTTGGAATTTTCTTTCAACTCATCCCAAGTTTTCGGGGCAGTCAAACCAAGATCATCGTAAACGGTCTTGTTATAGAACAAGATTGGACCAGTGGTCTGGATCGGAACGGCATGGACACCGCCATCGGAGAAGTCCGTTGCTTCGGCATATGTACCTTCCGCAACTAGAGTGGAGTAATCAAAATCCCAGTGATCCTGGAAATTGATCAACATGTCGTAACCATCGAAGTTTTTGGCAAAGGATGCATAGTTGAACACCAGCTGCGGACCGACACCGTTGATCACGGCATCCTGAACGGTGGCTTCGAATGTGCCAACGTCGTAACCGCCGATCACATCGATCGTGACGCCTTCATGAGCATCCATGTACTCTTGAGCCAGTGTTTCCAGCAATGTCTGCTGGTCTTCGGTAAAGGTATGCCAAATCGCAAAACTGACTTCAGTTGCAGCGGTTTCACCTTCACCTTCGGTCGTGGTTGATGTGCTGCCGCCATTGGATGAGCAGGCTGCCATGGCCAATGCCATGCCACCAACCATTACCTTTTTGAATAATGATTTCATCTTCTTCCTCCAAATCAGATATATGAATGATACGGTGAAATCGTAAATGAATTCAATGACTTTTGTTAAAAAATCGTTAAATTTTGTGAAAGCGATTACATTCTATGAAAATTTGTTTTATGATTTATTTTAACTTTTTGATTGATTTTCATTATCTGATAATATCACTCCACTTATGGTTCATTCCACCATTGCTGCCTCACTGCGATCAGCTGCGCTTTGCAATGCGCTGGTCGAATCAAAATTCGGGTCGGCCGCACCGGAGAAGACACCTTGCAATTCAGTACGAACAGTGTCCGAACCGACAAACCATGGAATGGTGACACCGTCATCGACTTGATCACTCAACGCACTCAACGACATGTTATCGTGAATGAATGATTGATAAGCGCTATCTTGTTGGATGGCATAGTATGGCGAATAGGCATTCAATACCTGTGCCCAACGATCATCTTGACTGATGAAGTAGCTCACAAAATCTGCTGCAGCCGCATCATGGGCTTCATTTTTGGTAAAACCAATGGCACTGCGCTGCCAAGCCACGACCTCCTTGGAATCTTGATCGATATATGGTGTACGGACCACGGCCAGTTCACCATCGATCCCACTCAAATCCAAAAACGGTAATCCGGCGGAAGAGCCGATATAAGCCGCAATGACACCGGCATTGATATCACTGGAATTGTAATCACCGGTAGTCGGTGCGATCTGGAAGTAACCATCATGGACGCCTTCAGCCCACCAGTCGACCCATTCTTTCATCGCATCATCATTCCACACCACGGTATGATCCGCCTCATTGTAATATTGACCGTCATGCGTCTGTAAGACGAAAATCTGTGCCAAGTCCGCTAATGAATCGATGCCCAATCCAACAATTCCGGTATTTTCATATATGGTTTGGCTGGCTGTTTTCAAATCATCCCAGGTTTTCGGTTCGCTCAATCCATAGGCATCATAGAGTGCCTTGTTGTAATACAGCACTGGACCGGTGATCTGGATCGGTGGTGCATATAAGGCACCATCGGTGAAATTGGTTGCCCCTTCATAAGTCAGGGGTGCGACCATTTGCGAGTAGTCATCATCCCAGTATTTGGAAAAATCGATCAACATGCCATATTCTTCAAAGTTATAAGCAAAACTTCCATCCACAAACACCAAAGATGGCCCAACACCATTGACGACGGCATCCTGTACAGTGGCATTGAACGTATTCGGATCATAACCACCGATCACAGTGATGGTGACATTGGGATGATCCGCTTCATATTCATCTGCCAATGCTTCGATCAAATCTTCCTGATGTTCTGTGAATGTATGCCAAATGCTTAATTCGACATTTTCACCATTCGCAGAAGTAGTGGTCGAACTGTCGTTTTCGGTGGATGTACAGCCACAAACCAACAATAAAGGCAATAGAACTTTGATCAGATGTGTTTTCATTGTTTCCCCCTTTCATCTGAACCGAAGATTACGATAATCATTCCATGTTAAAAACGATGATATTCATGGTTAAATTCGCATAAAAAGCTATCAAAAAAGTTCGACCGATTATGAATCGATCGAACTTTTTTAAATAAATGAAATCAATTTAACGTTGGATCTAACGCAAATTCCAACGATAAAACTGTCTTCAACCGCTCGATCCCTTTTCCACTTGCACAGGAAACCAGGATGACCTGGTCCTTCGTCAATCCGGCTGCAGCAAGGGATTGAATGGCTTTGGCCTGTTGCGATTGATTGGCTTTATCGATTTTATTCAGTACGGCAATGATCTTGAAATGATGAAACCGCAAGAATTCGATCATATCGATATCATCATTGGTCAAACCCAATTTACCATCGAGCATCACGACCACTCCAACGATATGGTCGCGTTTGAAATAAGCCGCCATCAAGGCATCATAATCCAAAGCTTCCTGATAAGATCGTTTGGCAAAACCATATCCCGGTACGTCCACAAAGCGATAGTGCTGTGCCACATCATAATAATTGACACATCGTGTCTTGCCGGGCGTCTTACCGACAAAAGCCAGATTCTTGCGATCGAGCAATGCGTTGATCACACTGCTTTTGCCAATATTGGACTTTCCGACGAAAACTAGCTCCTTTCGATCATCTTTGGGAAACTGATCGGGTTGATATGCAGAGATCAGCAGTTTAGCTTCAGGCATGTACAAATGCCTCTTTGATCACCTGTTCCACTTTCGAACAAGGCACAAACGTCATATCATCCCTTACTTCTTGCGGTACATCTTCCAGATCTTTCAAATTATCCTTGGGGATGCAGATCTTGCGGATGCCACAACGATGGGCAGCCAGTGACTTTTCTTTCAAACCACCAATGGCCAATACATTGCCACGCAATGTCACTTCACCGGTCATGGCCAGATTACTGGATACCGGGGTATTGGTCAATGCGGATACCAAAGCCGTGGTCAATGTGACACCGGCACTGGGTCCATCTTTGGGGACGGCTCCTTCAGGAACATGGATCTGGATATCGTGTTTTTCAAACCATGCCGGATCGATCTTGAACTGTTGGGCATGACTTTTGACATAACCAAGGGCGATCGTCGCAGATTCTTTCATCACATCGCCCAGCTGACCGGTGGTGATCATCTTGCCACTGCCATCATAGCTGGTCACTTCGATCGATAAGATATCCCCACCATATTGGGTATAGGCCAAGCCAGTGACCACGCCGACCTGATCCTTCGCTTCTTTTTTACCGTAATCAAAGATTTCCTTGCCTAACCATTGATTGATCAGTTTTTTGGTTACGGTCACCGATTTACGGGTCCCTTTAAGGATCTCCAGCACGCTTTTGCGGCATAATGCACCGATCATGCGCTCCAACTGACGTACACCGGCTTCGCGGGTGTAGTAGCGGATCACATACAACAGCATTTCATCACTGATCTTGAATTGCGATGGTTTCAATCCATTCGCTTCCAATTCCTTAGCGATCAGATGTTCACGGGAAATATGGAGTTTATCCACTTCCGTATAGCTGGAAAGTTCGATCACTTCCAAACGGTCTTTCAGCGGTTCGGGAATGTTTTCCAGATAATTGGCCGTCGCGATGAATAGCACGTGGCTAAGATCATACGGCTCTTCGATATAGTGATCGGAGAATGTATTGTTCTGTTCAGGATCGAGTACTTCTAGCATGGCACTGGATGGATCACCCTTATAGTCATAACCCAGTTTATCGATCTCATCGATCAAAAAGACGGGATTGATGACTTTGGCTTTTTTCATGCTTTGGATGATGCGTCCTGGCATGGAGCCAAGGTAAGTACGACGATGACCTCGGATCTCTGCTTCATCACGTACACCACCGACACTCATTTTGACAAAATGACGGTCCAATGCATTGGCGACACTTTTCGCTAACGACGTCTTACCGACGCCCGGTGGCCCGACCAAACAAAGAATGGGAGCATTAAGGGAATTGGTATTCTGTTTGACGGCAATGTATTCGAGGATACGCTGTTTGACTTTCTTTAAGCCATAATGATCAGCATCCAAACGGCGCTCGATTTCCAAAATATCGGTGTTATCGCTCGTTTCTTCACTCCAGGGGATCCCCAATAACCAATCCAGATACGAACGGATCACACTGCCTTCTTGGCTACCCATGGGTAGCATTTCGTAGTGGTTCAGCTCATCCAATGCCTTGTCTTTGACATGTTGAGGATAATTGCCTTTTTCGATGCGTTCACGCAACTCGGCCGTATCATCACTGAAATTGGAAACATCGCCCAATTCTTCCTTGATTGCCCGCAATTTTTCACGCAGATAATACTCTTTCTGCCCTTGATCGATGCGCTCCTTGACCTTGGCATTGAGTTGGGATTCGACCTGGACCATTTCCCGATCGGCCTCCAATGTGGTCAAGCAGAACATCAGTCGTTCATTGAGGTTGGCCATACCCAACAATTCCTGCTTTTTGGCCAAACTCATCGGATAATACTGACCAAACTGATCGGCCAGTTCTTCCGCAGTCAGCCCACTGGTCAATTTCGCAAGGATCTCACTGGGGAACTGCCGCAACGATTGCGTCGAAGCTTCAAAGTTTTTGACGATCTGATTTGCCAGAGCTGTTTGCTCCATCATATTGCCACTTACCGTTTTGATCGGTGTGTAATCAGCCAAAAGCACATTGTCCTGCGTATGGATATTGGCAATGGATACGCGTTGTTCGCCTAAAAAAGTAACACGGGCAAAATTGCCTTTATCGTGGATCACACGGATCCGACAGCACGTACCGGTCGTATACAGATCATTCAGATTCGGATCGACCGTGGCTGCATCCTTCTGGCATGTCAAAACGACCTTGGATTCAAAATTTTGCTGGGAGAGGTTCAATGCTTTCAGCGACATCGGACGTCCCACTTCGATCACGACACTTTGCCCAGGGAAAACGATCACGCCACGCGTTGGGATCAGGGGCAAAACATGCAATGCGGTTTCTTGATTTTCACTCATGAAAAATACCTCCTTACACATTTAAGGATTTGTTTGAGTCGAAAATAAGACGTGGACCACGTCTTATTTTTCGAAACAATCGTAAAATACGTTGCGCACTAGTGTTTGCAGGATTCGATCAATGCTTCACTGGCCTTGCGCAATAAGACGTCCGCTTTGACCTGTTCCAAATCAACGGCATCTTTCACTTCTTCTGGCTTCATGCCATAGGCAGTGGCCATACGTTGGATCTCTTCATCCACACTGGCATCATCGACTGTCAAACCATCGCGTTTGGCCAAGGCTTTCAAACCAAGTTCCATTTTGACCAGCTGTTCGGCATCCTTTTTGTAACCTTCCACCAGATCTTCGACTTTCTGATTGGTGATGCGCAAGAAATCGGCCGGTTTGATGCCTTGGTACGACATGCGGTTGAAATAGTCATCCACCATTTGAGCGGCACGGTTATCGATCATGGCCTGAGGCACTTCGACCTCGACCGTCTTGGCAAATGCCTGCATCAGTTTTTCGGTTGCTTCGCTTTCGGCTCGGTTTTTACGGCTGGTTTCCAACTGGTCTTTGACTTTGGCGTTTAGGTCAGCAACGGTGGCATCATCTTTGCCCAATACATCCTGGGCGAGTTCATCGTTGACTTCTGGTAAATTTTTGGTGCGGATACTGTTGACTTTGACGTGGAAGACAACAGGTGCACCTTTTAGATCATCGACGTGATAATCTTGCGGGAAAGTCAATTGAAGATCCTTTTCTTCTTCCGGCTTCATGCCAACGATTCCTTCTTCGAATCCAGGAATGAAGGAATGGGAGCCAAGGGTCAGATCATAACCAGTAGCGCTCCCCCCATCGAATGCGACACCGTCTTTGGTGCCGGTATAGTCAATGTTGACGATATCCCCTTCTTGCGCCGCATCGGTTTTATCGACTTCTTCAGCAAAGCGATTGCGGATATGTTCGATTTCATTGGCCATATCTTCATCCGTAACGGCATCGATGGTGCAATCATAGCTCAATTCGCTCATATCACCCAAGGTGGCTATCGGTTCGACAGTTACATTGAAGACTACAGTCGCACTGGTTTCATTGATCGTCGGCACATCGCTCAACTGTGGACGATCGACCGGGGTAAGATCGTGTTCTTGGATGGCTTCACGATATAAATCGTTGGCCAAAACATCGACTGCGTCATATAAGACGGCATTGGGATTGACCATACGTTTGACCATGGACTTGGGAGCCTGGCCTTTGCGGAATCCTTTGACGCTGAAATCTTTGCAGATTTTATTGAAAGCTTTGTCCTGGGCTTTCGTCCAACGTTCCCCCTCGACCGTAACGGTCAACGTGGCAACACTGTGTTCCTTTAATTCACATGTACTCATTGATTTGTGTCTCCTTATTTCAACCCGCGTATTATATCAATACCACCGGGTTTTGGCTATGATAAACCATCCCGTATTTACACGGTGATTTTAGTTTAGCACTCCTGTCAAGAGATTGCTAACATTTTAATGGATTTTATGTTGTTTTTTTAGGGTGGTGTAATCGTTCAAAAGCGTGGTTTGGTCTAAATCAAATTGTTGGACGGCCGCATCGATCAATCGATGCATCAATAGATCGATGTCGTTCTCACTGGTCAAAGTAATCGGATAGATGGATACTAAAAGATCCCATGCCCATTGAGTTAACAGTTGGGATAATGCGGCATTATCCGCAAATAAGCGCTCGATCCATATACAGATCTGGGTATATGCATTGTCATCACGATCCAGCGGTTTTAATGTGGTCAGATCAACGGATAACGTGGTCCCGTTTTTGACCACATCGAATCGACCATTGACCTGTTGGGCCAAGAGAATATGCAGCAATGCGGTTTTGGTCGATGCATCCGCGTTAGGATCGTTGAGGAATTTTTGGATCAATGGTAGATATTGACGGACATTGCAACGTTCCAACAATGCCAACGCGTGATCTTGTTGATCGAAATCTTTACTGAACAAATACGATTCGATATGGTTCAGATCCATGGATTGACTTGAATCATCACGATCCGATAAGCGATATTGCACTTCTTTGAGCAATTCCTGAAATTTTTGCTGTGCTTGATTGGGAATATAGGGCATGGCCAATTCTTCATCCAGCATGGCTTTGGCTTTGGACAGATCATTGGCATCAATCGATCGTTGGATCGTATCGATGGTTTCATCATAATAATTCATGTTTCGAACCACTACCCGTTTAACACTAAAACAAAGTAATTTTTCTTACCTTTACGGATGACGAATTTTCCATAAAGACTGTTGGATCGATCCAACGGCATGGTTTCATCATCCACAACCTTACCATTGACCCGGATGCTATTGGTTTTCAAAAGCTGACGCACTTCGCGTTTACTGGGAACGATCTTGCTATCGACCAATGCATCGATCAAACTGGTCCCTTCACAGATCTCGCTGGTATGCATACTCGCAATACCCTGATTGAGTTCATCTTCATTCAACGCATCGAAACTACCACTGAAAAAGGTGTCGGTGATTTTCAATGCACTGGTCAAACCAGCTGTGCCATGGACCATTTCTGTCAATTCCGCAGCCAGTGCTTTTTGGGCAGCACGCGATTCTGGATGTGTTTTCATGGATTCTTCCAATGCCATGATCTCTTCCACACTTCTAAAACTCAACCGTTTCAACAAGGTGATGACATCTGCATCGGAGACATTGATCCAGAATTGATAGAATTCATAGGGCGAAGTGCGTTTAGGATCCAACCAGATATTGCCACCTTCACTTTTACCGAATTTACTACCATCGCTTTTGGTGATCAATGGACTGGTGACACCATAAACTTTGGCATTTTCCCCACACATCTTACGGATCAAATCACACCCGGAAACCAAATTGCCCCATTGGTCAGAACCACCGATCTGCAGGATGCAATCATACGTCTTATATAAGTGATAGAAATCGATTGCCTGCAAGATGGTATAGGTGAATTCTGTAAAGGAAATGCCGGTTTCCAGTCGTCTGGCGATGGTATCTTTGTTGATCATGTAATTGACATTGAAGAACTTACCATAATCCCGTAAAAAATCGATAAGATTCAATTCACCCAGCCAATTGACATTGTTTTCCAAAATGGCCGCACCATCGCTAAAGTCAATAAAATGGGACAATTGTTGCTTGATGCATTCGGCATTATGAGCAATCTGATCAGCGGTGAGCAATTTGCGTTCGGTCGTTGGACGCGGGTCACCGATCATGCCGGTGGCACCACCACATAACGCGATGACGCGATGTCCGGCTTTTTGATAACGTTTCAACAACGCGATCTGCTGTAAGTGACCGATATGCAAGGAATCAGCCGTTGGATCAAATCCGCAATAACACGTCAACGGCTCATTGATGCGATCTTTCAGAGTGTCGATATCAATGGCATCCTTGATCAAACCTCGCCATTGCAATTCTTCATAAAAATTCATGATTTCTTTATTCCTCCTACTATTTTGACTTTTTGTGATATAAAAACGCGCACCGCCATCCATTCTAAAGGACGACCGTGCGCGTTACCACCTTTATTGATGTGTCGACTCACATCCACTCATCGCGGTTGATAACAGGGACGCTGCCCTGAACGAACTGATGTGCGCTGTAATTCACCTATCCTGTGGCATCGCTTGCATCACCCGCGATGTTTCTGGTTTGACCACGTATGTATAGGCTAGTGGATTCGCACCGTTAACGTTCGTGTTTTGTCGATTGACGCGGTGTATAGATGAAACCAAGTTCGATCGTTTTGTTATCGATCGGTTCATCTTTGAGCATCTTGGTCATCAACCGCATGCTCACTGCACCAATATCATAGCTTGGGAAAGCAATAGCAGAAATCTGTGGTCGGTACATCGAATTGTACTTGCTGTCATACATGCACACGACCTCGATATCTTCTGGCACTTTCAAGCCGCATTCGCGCGCGGCATTGCAGATCGCCATCGCTTGAGAATCACGATGCGCGATCATTACCGAATGGCGCTTTGCGGAAAGATATTCCTTCAAAAATGTAAAGGTCGAACGACAGTTTGGTGGAATACGGATAAATCCGTTATACGCTTTGCCGACTTCCTCGAAAGCTTTGGTCGCCCCTTCTTTCATCGCCTGCGAGATTTGCGGATTACGGCGATCTTCCAGGATGATGACATCTTTGATGCCCGCTTTGGCATACATGCCGGCGACCTGGTAGGTCGCAGCCACCATATCCATATAGACGCTAGCGATCTTATCGCCACTGACCTTGCTGCCGATCACCACGATGGGTATACCGTATTTCTGCAGCAATTGGTAACTTTCCAATTCACTCTTGTCATTGAAAATGATCACACCATCCACATGACTTTTCAGCAATGTCTCGACCACATCGTTCAGATCATTCAATCCAGCAGTTGTGGTATGCAAAATGATCGAATAGTGATAGATCTTTGCCACATCCAGCAATCCGTTGAGGATCTGTCCGATGTAATTAAATCCCGCTTCAGGGACAACGAGACCAATGGTGGTCGTTTTCTGTAAAGCCAGACCCTGAGCCAGGGCGTTGGGCTTGTAACCGAGTTTTTCGATTGCTTGTTGTACCTTTTTGCGAGTGGGCTCTTTCACCACGGAAGAACCATTAATTACACGAGACACGGTAGCCAGTGAAACATTGGCTTCTTTTGCTACATCGTATATCGTTACTCGCTTCATATGCTATCCTTCTATTCCTTATCTTCAGGTTTGAGAGTTTTTTTGACAAAATCGGCCAGTGCCTGGGTGGCGTTGACCGCACCGTCCTTGGCTTTGTCTAAAGCGATTTGGACAGGCTCGCTGGAAACGAAGTCATTAACGGCATCCGAGGCTTTCTTAAAGGAATCACTGGCAAAATCCAGTACTTTTTTCGCATCCGGATTGGCATTGATCTTATCCATGCCCGTTGAAACGAAGCCATTCACTTTCTTCATGGTGTCCTTGAATGCGTCATTGGCTTTGTCTGCGGCATTGGTGACATTGGGATTGGTCTTCAGATCGGACAATGTTTCTTTGAGTTGATCCAACGCTTTCAAAGAATTGGCACGCACTTTGTCCATGGTATCGGCGACTTTGGGATCATGCGTGAAATCATTGACCGCGGATTTGACGGTATCAAACCCTTTGCCTAACATATCCATGACATTACCGGCGACATCTTTGAGTGGTTCCGCATCCGTTTTAGCGTTCGTTTCCACTTTGGCCTCATTATCGAAATGCGGGATGTTGAACTCATCCTGATACTCCACTTTGATGCCGTCATTGTCGCTTTGAGCAACGTTTGGGTTGTCTTTTTGAGTCAATGATTCGATTTTGCGACGCAATTCTTCTACGGTCTTTTCGATCTCATCGATGGTCTGTTTTTCTTTTTCTGTTGCCATAATTGCAACCTCCTTTACTTAGCAAACCCCTTGTTTACTTAAGATTGAGTGTCGTTTTTGGATTTACGAAACGCAGCCTTGGTATCGGCGACCAGATTGACAGCAGAATCGTGGGCCCCATCGACGGTATGGCTGAGTTTGACCAACGTATCCAATGGTGCCTGTGCTTTATCCAGTGATTTTTCAACTAGTCGGATACTCCCTTTTAGGGATGTCAAGGTATCGATCCCGCTGGAAAACAGTTTACCTAATCGAAACAACGCGACTGCCAGGATGATCAAAACGATCACGATCACGATCGGGATCAACTGCTGAGCCACGAGTTTCAAATCATAGAGTAAAGCATCCATTACTATCTCCTTGGCTATTAGTATAAAGCAAATGAAAATATTTTCAAAGAATAATGCACGATTTCGGGGCCGTCTGACAAACACGGAGTAAAACAGAAAAGGTATCGAGACTCGATACCTTGTAAGATTCATTCTGGAGCAAGTGAGCGGAATCGAACCGCCATCTAATCCTTGGCAAGGACTCGTTCTAACCGTTGAACTACACCTGCATCGCGAGTACTAATATACAAAAGGTTGCGGATGTGTGCAAGCACTTTTTGAATTTTTTTCAAAAATTTTGTTGATCCACATTTTGACACGCACGGATTGACTGCATTTTACCCTCGCCTGTAAGTAAATATGGGCGAGATTTATTCGGTTCGAATCTCGCCCATATCCATGAATAGTAGTCACGATCAGCGTTTTAATGCGTTTTTCAGATATTCTTCCAAATGATAGATATCTTTACTGCTTAAAAATAGATACACACATGGAGCTTCTTTGGCCAATAACGCTCCACCCTTTTGGTCTTCGGTGACGATGGTGCAACCATCGATATGATCGGACAAATAGGAAATACTGGTACAACGCGGATCATCCTGATCATCGATCGAGGTGAACTCACAAACGTATACTTGATCTGCTTTGGTCAATGCGTTGACGAACTGATCACGAAAATAAACGATTCGAGAAGCGCGATGTGGTTTGTAGATGGCCACGATCTTTCGATGCGGAAAACGAGCTTTCGCAGCATCGATGGTGACAGCGATCTCCGTTGGATGATGGGCATAATCATCTACGATGATGTTGTCATTGATCTGTTCGACCACAAAGCGACGTTTTTCACCATGGAAATGATGTAAACCATCGCTGATGGTGGCGTTATCCATCCCGATCAACCATCCCATCACGATACATGCCGTACAATCAAGGATCAGATGATTGCCAACAAACGGAAGATCGAACGTGCCACGCTTGTTTTCCCCTTTGACCATGAATACCGTATGGTTATGATCGGCCGATGCGATAGTGATGATATAGTCATTGGTTTTTTCAAAACCATAAGTCACCACATGATCACCTAAATTCGCCACTTTGACATTGGGATCATCCCCGCATGCGACGATCTGTCCACATTGGGTCGCGAACTGTTCATAAGCGTGGCGATAATCGGCCTCATCATGGAAATAATCGACATGATCGAGATCCATATTGGTAATGATGGCATATTGCGGATGATAGGCCAGAAAATGACGACGGAACTCACAAGATTCCAATACGAAATGGGTCGCATTTTCATCCATATGCCCACTCCCGTCACCAATGATATAGCCAGTAGGATATTTGGCATTGAGCATGCATTGCAACATTCCGGTCGTAGTGGTTTTACCATGACTGCCGGCAACGGAAAAACTGGTATAACCCGCCATGAAATGGCCTAAAAACTCATGGTAACGCAAACACGTCAATGTCGCATTGCTTCGCGCGTTGGCCACTTCTTTAAAATCATCCGCAAATGCATTGCCGATGATCACCATCGAACCATCTTCGATTCGATGCGTATCAAAAGGATAAATGGGGATATTGCGTTGGATCAAAGGTTCTTCGGTAAAAAAGTGTCGTGTTAGATCTGAACCACTGACGGTATATCCCATATCGGAAAGCATACCCGCCAAAGCGGCCATGCCGGTCCCTTTGATACCGATAAAGAAAATCGGTCGTGTTTTATTCATGTGTGGTTTCATCCATGGATGAGAACAAGTCTTTTCCGGCATAGACCGATTCAACGGTCTTGTCGCTTTCTGGTTCATCATCTCTGAGCAGATCTTCGAAACGGAATGCTTTGGTTGCTTCCACATTACTGTTGGTACTGACCGCTCTGCCTTCCTTGATCAGATCATCCAAACTTTGATAAGGCACAGCTGTCGGTGATGCAGTGGTGGAATCCGATACAGAAGAGGATTCTTCCATCGATTCGATGGGTGCACTGATGGAACCATCCATAGTTTCCACATTGGCACCAGCGCTGGTCAACGGCATCCGCTCCGTTCCATACATCGGGGACAGTACTGTTCCAAACTTACTGACTGGTTCACTGCTCTCACTGGCTTTGGAAGCCAATTCGGCTTGGTGTTCCAATGTGGCCTGGACCTGTTCACTCGCTTTTTCGAATCGATTCTTTTCGCGATCATTGATCCCAAACATCGGTGAGATCACCGGCTGGAAAACATAGGATGTACTGGTTTCGACAGGTTTACGAGCCGGTTTGGCTTCGATGACCCGACCACCGAATTCGTTGGATTTTTCCACCGGTGTATTGGATTTAGAAGCGTAAGGATTGGCCGGACGGGATTCATTGGTCGAAACCACACGGGTTTTGGGTGATTCATCGGCAATAGTGATCTCCTTGACATCCAAACCAAAGCCCTGCTTATTGGTCGGTTTGATCGTTTCATTGATGTCTGTGGATGACATGTTGATCTTAGCCAGACGGACGGTCTGCTCACTTGCCTGCGGCTCGCTTACGGATTTCGCAGCTGGGATCGGCTCACTCTTGAGATATTTCGGAGCGTTGTGGACCGGTTGTGCTTCCCTTGCAGTGGCGCTTGGTTTTGTTAATGATTGACGTTTCGGCGCCTGTTGGATGAAATCATCGTCATCTTCGTCGTCATATTCATCATCTTCATCATCATCGATATGCAACAAGCCACCTTTGCCACGACCAAACAGGCCACCCTTGCGCTTGGATTTGGTTACGACCGGTTCTTCCTCTTCTTCATCTTCGTATTCTTCGTCGTCTTCGTATTCTTCGTCGTCGATTTCTTCGTCTTCAAACAACAGCTTGCTCAGTTTTTCAAACATAGGTGAATGTCCTTTCTTTTCTTATAAAGTGCCTTTATTCTAACGTATATGCGACTAAATTGCATAAAAAAGGCAGATCTGGTCTGACCAGTTCTGCCTATTTCCTTTATTCTTG